>JANYAL010000017.1 GCA_025361325.1 Bacteroidota bacterium | reverse complement strand
CCCCCAACATCATCGAAGAACGTCCCATGAATGTGGCGGTCATGGATGTGTACAGCCGGCTCATGATGGACCGTATCATCTTCCTGGGGTATCCAATCAGTGATGAAGTGGCCAATATCGTTACGGCACAGTTGTTATTCCTGGAAAGCACCGACCGCACCCGCGATATACAGATGTACATCAACTGCCCCGGCGGAGGTGTATATGCCGGGCTTGGTATGTACGATACCATGCAGTTCATTTCGCCTGATATTGCCACCATCTGCACCGGTATGGCCGCCAGTATGGGTGCGGTACTCATGTGTGCCGGCGCCAAGGGCAAACGTACTGCGCTCAAACACAGTCGTATCATGATGCACCAGCCCAGTGCGGGAGCAGGCGGACAAGCAACCGACATCGAGATCACCGTTAATGAAGTGAAGAAGGTGAAGAAGGAATTATATGAGGTGATCGCATTCCATACCGGCCAGACAGTGGAAAAAGTGGCCATTGATTGTGACCGCGACAACTGGATGACCTCTACCGAAGCCAAGGAGTACGGCCTGGTGGATGAAGTGCTGGTGATGAACCCTAAGAAACTAAAGAAAGATTAAACCATTCACAATTGATGATTCACTATTCACCATTCCCGATAATAAAACAATAACATGAACCCATACAGCTACCGCAATATACACCTGGAAGAAGAAGATGCCCCAAAGGAAGCGCCGGAGAACCCGCTGGAAAAGATGATGTCTGGCTGGCAGTTCGATAAAAAATTCATTGAACAGCGAAAGGTGTTTTTGTGGGGTGTGGTGGATGATAAAAGCGCCAGGGACATCACCAACAGGCTGATGTACCTGGAAGCGCTTGAACCCGGCAAAGAGATCACTTTTTATATCAACAGTCCGGGTGGGATGGTCACCAGTGGCATGGTCATTTACGACACCATGCAGATGATCAGTTCTCCCGTAAGCACAGTATGCATGGGTATGGCAGCCAGTATGGGCAGTATCCTGCTCAGTGGCGGTAAAAAAGGAAGGCGGTTCATATTCCCCAATGGAGAAGTGATGATACACCAGCCCAGCGGCGGCGGACAGGGAACCAGTGCCGACCTGGAGATCATGGCAGTACAGATCCGCAAGACCAAATTACTGGGTGCTGAGATATTGGCCGGGAACTGTGGCAAGACCGTAGAGCAGATCATGAAGGACTTTGACCGGGATTACTGGATGGATGCCAGGGAATCCATTGCATATGGCATCGTGGATGGCATATTGGATAAGATCGTTTAAATATCCCTGCCGGACCTCTTTTTTCGAATATAGCCGGGGGCTTATATCATAAACCGGCCAAAAGCAACGTTTAGTGCACAGGAATTGTCTTTTAAAAGGTATACTTTCATTTTTATACCTTTGTTTCTCAGAAAATAAAATACCCTCCCGGTGATCCCGGGTCTGTCAAATGGCTAAACAACAAACCCTGCATTGTTCTTTCTGTGGCCTCAGCCGCGATGAAGTGAAGATACTCATTGCGGGGCAGGACGGGCATATCTGTGAGAATTGTGTGGAACATGCCGAAGAGATCATTGAACAGGAACTGGGCACATCCACAGTAAATAAACATGTCTTCCCTTCGCCCAATAAACTCACCATCAAGAAGCCCATCGAGATCAAGAAATTCCTCGACGAATATGTGATCGGACAGGAAGATGCGAAAAAGATACTCGCTGTTGCGGTGTACAATCATTATAAAAGGCTGAACCAGAAGATCGAGAATGATGTGGAGATCGAGAAAAGCAATATAATCATGGTGGGCGAAACGGGTACAGGCAAAACATTACTGGCCAAGTCCATTGCCCGTATGCTGAATGTTCCTTTCACCATCGTGGATGCTACGGTATTCACTGAAGCCGGTTATGTGGGAGAAGATGTGGAAAGCATGCTCAGCCGTTTGTTACAGGCCTGTAATTATGATGTGCCGGCTGCCGAGAAGGGGATCGTCTTCATTGATGAGATCGATAAGATCGCGCGCAAGAGCGATAATCCTTCCATCACCCGTGATGTGAGTGGTGAAGGCGTTCAACAGGGTTTGCTGAAACTGCTGGAAGGTACCGAGGTGCTGGTGCCACCGCAGGGCGGTAGAAAACATCCTGAACAGAAACTCATTAAGATCAACACCCAAAATATCCTGTTCATTTGCGGAGGTGCTTTCGATGGGGTGGACAAGATCATTGCCCGCAGGGTGAATACCAATGCCATCGGATTCAACGTGAACAAGGCGATGCAGGAATACCAGCATGATAACCTGCTTCATTTTGTGAATGCCGTAGACCTCAAACATTTTGGACTGATACCCGAACTGCTGGGCAGGTTACCCGTGATCACGTACCTGGATCCGCTGGATGCGGAGACCCTGCGCAGTATCCTTACAGAGCCCAGGAATGCACTCATCAAACAGTTCACCCGCCTGTTCGAGATAGAAGGCATTGAACTGCATTTTGAACCTGCGGTGTACGATTTCATGGTTTCCCGGGCACTTGAATATAAACTCGGTGCCCGCGGCCTGCGAAGCATCTGCGAAAGCATCCTTACCGACGCTATGTATGAACTCCCATCCCAAAAGGTAAAGCATTTTGAAGTTACCCTGGAATATGCCCAGCGTAAGTTCAGCAACAGCAAACTCAGTATGCTGAAAGTGGCGTAAAAAGGGATCTGCCAAAAAACCATCAATACACCAACACAAAGATTTACAAACAGTATCTTTTTGGGGGTCTGTATATAATCTTTGTTCCTCTTTGCGGTATTGCTTTACAATTCATTTTAGGTGGTTGTTTTATTTCAATTTATTTTTACGGGGTGTAGGTAAATAAGTGAACACCGGGGAATGCATAAGATCTATTTGTAAATCCTCGGGTATATTTTTTCTAACAGCTTAACAATAGATAAGAAGATGGTTGATGTAATACTGGGCCTCCAATGGGGTGATGAAGGAAAGGGAAAGATCGTTGATTATTTTGCCAGCGATTATGATGTGATCGCGCGATTTCAGGGCGGTCCCAATGCAGGCCATACTTTATATGTTGAAGGAAAAAAGATCGTATTACACCAGATACCCAGCGGTATCTTTCATGAACATAAGGTCAACCTCATCGGGAATGGTGTAGTGCTGGATGCCATCACGTTTAAAAAGGAATGTGAAGATGTTGCCGCTTTCGGTGTTGATTATAAAAAGAACCTCTATGTAAGCGAACGCACACACCTGATTCTGCCTACGCACCGCGCAATT
The DNA here is from genome assembly GCA_025361325.1 of Bacteroidota bacterium. Taxonomy (GTDB): domain Bacteria; phylum Bacteroidota; class Bacteroidia; order Chitinophagales; family Chitinophagaceae; genus Ferruginibacter. The sequence continues at coordinate 7,419 of JANYAL010000017.1, read as the reverse complement.
GATAAGGCAAGCGAATTGTCCAAGGGCAAAGAAAAGATCGGTAGCACGTTAAAAGGCATTGGACCGGCCTATATGGACAAGACCGGTCGTAATGGTTTGCGTGTGGGTAACCTGCTGGATAAGAGTTTCACCACAGAATACATCAAACTGCGGCTGAAGCACCAGAAACTGCTGGACAGTTTCAATTTCCAGGAAGACATCAGTACCTGGGAAGAGGAATTCTTTGAGGCCCTTGATTTTTTGCGTGATTTCAAGATCGTGAACGGCGAATATTTCATCAATAAAAAAATATCGGAAGGGAAGAAGATACTGGCAGAGGGCGCACAGGGCAGCATGCTGGATGTTGATTTCGGCACTTTCCCCTATGTAACCAGCAGCAGTACCATCTCAGCAGGTGTGTGTACGGGACTGGGTGTGGCCCCGCAAAAGATCAAAGAAGTGTTCGGTGTGTCCAAAGCCTATTGCACACGGGTGGGCAGCGGACCCTTCCCCACCGAACTGCTGGATGAGACGGGCGAGCTGCTGCGTACCACCGGTAATGAATTCGGCAGTACCACCGGCAGGCCCCGCAGGTGTGGATGGATCGACCTCGTGGCCCTGCAGTTTGCCTGTATGATCAACGGTGTTACACAGATCATCATGACAAAAGCTGATATCCTGGATGGACTGAAGGAACTGAAGGTTTGTAATGGTTATCTTGTAAATGGCGAGGAAAAAAGCTTTGTGCCTTTCCAAATGAACCGGGTGGCCATTGAGCCTATGTATAAGAATTTTAGCGGGTGGTATACAGATATATCCGGTGCGGGTGAGTTTGAACACTTGCCTGATGAAATGAAAACGTATATCCGCTACCTCGATGCGTTCCTGGGTGTTCCAGTTAAATTCATCAGCAACGGACCGGGAAGGGATCAGTTGGTAAGGGTATAAAAATTTATAAGCATGGGTAGTCAGAACGACAAACTTGTCTGATGATAAAGCACACTTTTAAATTTAATAAAAAAAGTGTAAGATATATTTGGCTATATGAAAAACTCGTGGAAATTTTACAGTAATAATCCAGTTTGAATTATGGCTTCAAAATCTGATAGCACCAAAAAGACTTCCTCCAAAACGGCTTTAGACCCGGAACGGACAGCTGTTAAGAAATCATCGTCCAAAGCAAAGAAGGATGAAGATGATGATGATGATGAAGTAGATGAAGAGCTGGAGACCAAACCTGCTTCCAAGACAAAAAAAGCTACTACCAAAAGCAAGGTGGATGACGAGGAGGACGAGGACGAAGATGTTGAGGTTGCTGATGACTGGGAAAAACCGGAAGAAGAGGATGAGTGGGATCCCGATTTTGATGAATTTGATGTCCCTAAATCCAAGGGCGTAAAAAAGGTTATCGGAAAGAAGGGGAAGGCTGATGATGATGAATTCAAACTGGATGACGATTTCAAGGACCTTGGATTTGATGACCTGAGCGGGGGTGGATATGATGATGAGGAAGATGATTTTTGAACCGGCGACAGCCGATACTTGTTATCGGCCCTGGAAAAACAAGACCAGTGAAAAAAAGCCTTTCATTCCCTGTTCCTGATGTAACAGACTTCAAGATACGCATGCTGAATTGGGCAAACCGGTTCAGCATTTTTTGTTTCCTGGACAACCAGCAATATGATCTTTCTGTTCCGGCCTTTGAATGTATGCTTGCCGCAGGATGCAAAAAGAAGGTAGTTGCTGCAGCGGGGAATGCCTTTGACACCCTGAAGCAGTTTGTCGAAAGCGAGAAGCCGGAGTGGCTGTTCGGGCATCTTGGGTACGACCTCAAGAATGAAACAGAAGACCTGTATTCGGATCATGCAGATGGTATAGGTTTCGACGATCTCCATTTCTTCGTTCCTGAATTTGTGGTGAAGCTTAAGGCAGGTGAAGTGCAAATATATTCTGAACACAACCCATCAGCGGTCTTCCTCGAGATCCTTTCCTTACCTGGTAGCATTGCAACAAAAGTTCCTTCCTCTGTGAAGATTCATACCAGGATCGGTCGCAGTAGGTATATCGATATCATCCGGGCACTGCGTTCGCATATATTGCGGGGCGACTGTTACGAAATAAATTTTTGCCAGGAGTTTTATGCAGAACAGGTTCAAATGGAACCACTTTACCTGTACCATCGCCTGGCCGGGTTATCGCCGAATCCTTTTTCTGTTTGTTACAAGGTTCAAAACAAGTATTGTCTTTGCGCCAGCCCGGAACGCTATCTCAGTAAAAAAGGGAGCAGGATTTTCTCACAGCCCATTAAGGGCACTTCAAAAAGGGACCTGCAGGATGCCGGAAAAGATAAGGTACAGAAGGAATATCTGCTGAGCAGCGCAAAGGAAAAGAGCGAGAATGTGATGGTGGTAGACTTGGTGCGTAATGACCTGAGCCGCTTTTGCGAACCGGGTTCGGTGCGGGTGGAAGAATTGTTCGGCCTCTACAGTTTCCCCCAGGTACACCAGATGATCAGCACCGTAAGTGGAACAATAAAAAAGGATATCTGCTGGACAGACTGCATCCGGGCCAGTTTTCCCATGGGTTCCATGACCGGGGCCCCGAAGAAAAAAGTGATGGAACTCATTGAACAGTATGAACAAACGAAAAGAGGGTTGTTCTCCGGCAGCATCGGCTACGTGGACCCTTCCGGTGATTTTGATTTCAATGTGGTGATCCGGAGCCTTTTCTATAACGCCGATACCGGGTATATTTCTTTCCAGGCCGGCAGTGGCATCACTTTTTACAGTGATGCGGAACAGGAATATGAAGAATGCCTGTTAAAAGCCGAAGCCATAAAAAGCATTTTAACATAAGGGGCAAATAAAATTCGTATATTGATTTCGGTTAAAATAGAATAATACAAAGATGCACAGAATCAGACCGGTACTTTTTGGCGCACTGCTGCTGTGTGCTAATATGTGCAGCGGACAGGAGGTGATCCGGAAATATATCGACCGCTTCCTTCCGGTAGCGAAAGACCTGTCATCACAGTATGGCATACCTGTTTCCATCATCCTCGGCGTTTCCATCCTGGAATCCGGGAGCGGTACCAGCAAGAACTGCAGGCAGTTGCATAATTACTTTGGCGTCACCGGGCGGAATAGTCTGAAGAAAAGGCGTTCTGCGTATAAACAATATGCCACCCCGGAAGACTCGTTTCGCGATTTCTGCGATATCCTGTCGCGCAAGAAATATTATCCCAAACTTAAGAATACCTTCCAATACACCAAATGGCTGGGGGCCATGAATCATGCCAGCTATGCCGGCGCCAAACAGGTTTGGATCAAACGCATTACAAATATCATTGTCAAACACCGGCTCAGCAAATACGATAAGCAATAACACATTCCATCCAACACCATCTTCTATCCCATGAATTATAAACGGTATGTACTTCTTTTCAATATCTTCTTTCTGTTGCTGCTGCTTTCGGCAACATTCATCTTTGAGCGAAACCCGGGTATTGCAGGGGACCGTTTCAAACCTTTGGATATCCTGTCGGATGTAATGAAGGATACGGCCAGTCACCAGATAGCTGTGAACAATAACAAGGTCATCAGAAAGGACCTGCATACCCAGCAACAGGATTATACCAGTTATGCAGGCATCATAAACAATACCACTAACCCCACTGCCTTATTTGATTTCTCTGGCCACCTGCACGACCTGGTGAAAAAGAAAAGAAAGAAGATCCGCATTGGCTATTTTGGTGATTCCATGGTGGAAGGAGACCTGGTGACCCAGGATATCCGGAGGATGTTGCAGGACAAGTTCGGCGGAAGCGGTGTCGGTTTTGTGCCAATTACATCCATCGTAGCTGGGTTCAGGCAGACCATCATACACAGTTTCACCTCCGACTGGGATGATGTTAGCTTTAAATCCGATAACCGGATAGCAGGTCATTTATTCATATCAGGGCATAGCTTTTTTTCGGGCGGCAACAGTGTGGTCTCTTACCGGGCTGTTAACCAGCCCCACCTGGATCATTTCAACAAGGTATCGGTGCTGTATGGTATGCCACAATCCGGGGAACCTGCATCTGCCAGCCTCCTGGTTAACGGAATCACTTACCCGATACATGCAGTAGAACCTGTCAATATGCTCAACATTGACCTGAACAACGGGCAGGAGCTCAAATTGGGTAACAGTTCTACCGCTATTCCCTTGTATGGTGCAGCTTTTGAAACGGACAGCGGTATCGTGGTGGATAATTTCTCATTCAGGGGCATCAGCGGCATTGAACTGGACTATTTCAGCCCTGATTACCTGAAGAAATTGCAGGAGATAAGGCCCTACGACCTGCTGATCTTTCATTACGGTCCTAACCTGCTGTTTAAACCCAACCTCACTGATTTCAGCTGGTACATCAAAAAGATGCAGCCCACCCTGCAAAAGATCAAGAATGCCTTCCCCGGTACAAGCCTGCTTGTGATATCCACGGCCGACAAGGGATTCCGGTACAACGGAGAATGGCATACGGCCAAAGGGGTAAGGCCACTGATTGATGCGCAATATGGAATGTCAAGCGCCAACGGTATCGATTTCTTCAATTTATATAATGCCATGGGAGGAGAGGATGCCATTGTGCGGTGGGTGAACTCCGATACTGCGCTGGCGAACAAGGATTATACCCATGCCAATTTCCGCGGGGCAAGAAAGTTCGCGGAATATATCTTTAATGCAATCATGAAAGCCTACCGGGAATATGAGAAACTGGCTGATAAATAGCTGCATGCTGTTCGTCCTTGTTACTGCGACGGACAAACTGCGGTTAACTTTTCCTGTGAAAGATATGGTGCCGCGCTCTACCTCCGTCTCGGTCAACCAGCCCGGAAATGCCATAACCAACTGTTATGGGTTGCAGGCTATCAGGAACAAGATACGCCGTTCCGATTCATCGATGGTGCTGATAAAAGTGCTGCATATCGGTGACTCGCATGTTAAATCAGGATATTTTTCCCAGCCCCTCATGGAAAAATTGAATGCCTATTATGCAAGGAAATACCATGGTAACCTGTTCTTCAATTTTCAGATCTTCTGCAAAATCGGTACCAAGTACGCAGATTACGGCGGACTGGCTGAACTGAATAACCAGCTGGTTCGGGAGAAGCCCGACCTCGTGATCATATCACTGGGTACCAATGATGCTTTCTCGGGTTCTTCGCGGGTGCATTTTTATGAAAAAGTAGACCACCTGGTAACAAAGATCAGGTCCCTGTCGCCCATGGCTACCATCCTCCTGACCACCCCTTCCGATGCGCTGAAGAAACAGCCTCTTACCGGAGTTTATTCTGCTTTACCTGAATTACAGGCGGTTGCAGATATCATAAGAAAGTATGCGAATGATCACGGTATCGCCTGCTGGGACCTTCACCAGCTGATGGGAGGGGCCTATTCCATCAATACCTGGATGCAGCGAAAGATGGTTGAGCCGGACCGGGTGCATTTCACGGCACGCGGGTATATGATGTTTGCCGACTGGTTATTCCAGGCCTTTATATCCTGTATGGACAGCAATATGACAAGACCTTCATTATTTCATTTTTAATATTACCTGCATGCCCGATTTTGATCTGAACAGGCTGATGGAAAAACTGGCATATGATCCCAAAGAACCACTTTTATTCAACAGTGGCTTCTTCATCTGGTTCTTTGCCGCGTTTATAATTACCTATTCACTGGTGGCCAGTAACCGCAACGGCAGGATCTATACCTTTGTCTTTTTCTCGCTCTATTTCTTTTACAAAGCCTGTGGCTGGTTCGTAGGGTTGGTATTGTTCTCGGCGATAGTGGATTTCATATTGTCCAATGCCATATACCGCACCCAGAAACCTCACGTAAAAAAAGCTTTACTGGTGACCAGTGTGGTACTGAACCTGGGGCTGCTGTTCTACTTCAAGTACACCAACTTTTTCATCCACCTCATCAATGATTTCGGCTCGGGTCATCTTCATCCACTGAACCTGATCCTTCCCGTGGGTATTTCTTTTTACACGTTTGAGAACCTGAGCTATACGGTGGATGTATACCGGGGTCACTTCAAGCCGGTGCGTCGTTTCATGGATTACCTGTATTTCCTGTCCTTTTTTCCAAAGTTGATGATGGGCCCCATTGTACGGGCTGCCGATTTTCTGCCGCAGCTTGACAAGCCTTATTTTGTGAGCAAGGAGGATTTTGCTGCAGGATTCTACCTCATCTTTTCGGGACTTTTTAAGAAAATAGTCATATCTGATTTTATTTCTGCCAACCTGGTGGGATATATTTTTGATGATCCTTCCAAACATGTGGGGCTGGAATGCCTCCTGGGCATCTATGGGTATGCCCTGGTGATCTACTGCGACTTTTCGGGTTATTCCGATATGGCCATCGGCGTTGCAAAATGGTGCGGCTTTAGGATACCACCTAATTTTCTGTCTCCCTACCAAAGTGCATCTATCACTGAGTTTTGGCGAAGATGGCATATCTCATTAAGCAGTTGGCTGCGGGATTACCTCTATATCCCCTTGGGGGGTAACCGTAAGGGTAAAGTGCGCACCTATGTGAATCTCTTCATCACCATGTTGCTGGGAGGTTTCTGGCACGGGGCCAACTGGAATTTCATCATCTGGGGTGGGATGCATGGGGCTGCGCTGAGCCTGGACAAGGCGAAACTGTATATAGCCAGGAAACTCAGGATCAATACGGCCAATACCCTGCTTAAGATATTGGGCATCTTCCTGACCTTTCATTTTGTATGTTTTTGCTGGATCTATTTCAAATCTGCTTCCCTGACGGACTCGAATATCATGATCCACCAGCTTATCTACAATTTTGACGCGGGTTCCTGGAATGCGCTCTTTGCCAATTACCACAACGTATTGTACATCATGGTCCTTGGTTTTGTGTTACATTTTATACCACTTACTTTCGAGCAAAAGATCAAGGACTCGATGGCCGGTATACCACTTATAGGGTTCCTGCTGATCGGTTTTTTTATGGTAATGATGTTCATGCAGATCAAGACGGCGGAGCCCATCATGCCCGTTTACCTTCAATTTTAGGCCCTGCTTTTCTTCCTGGAGCTTCGTTTGCTGCTGTATTTATCATGGACCGGCCGGTTGTAGATGACCGGGTTGGTGATAACGGCGTCATCGCTGAGGAGTATCTGAACACATTCATTCAGGATCTGGTATTTACCAGCCAGGAAGAGCTGCATCTTGTCTTCAGGTAAGCGCAGGTCGAAATTGCCGTTGTTGTTGATGATATTGTCGAAGTTGGGGTTCAGCCTGTTGAACTGCCCTATATCCATGCTCAGGTTCTTGGCTATCACGAGCGAATTGAATTTACCGGAAATGGTTTCCACTTTCACGCCCGCTGCTTCCTCCTCGTCCAGGTTCACCGGGTTGTCATAAGGATTCG
>JANYAL010000006.1 GCA_025361325.1 Bacteroidota bacterium | reverse complement strand
TGCATCTGAATTGATATTCAATTCCTCATTTTCCGTTGTCATTGTTTCTATTTCATCCATATTATCATTTTTTATGTCTTTATTACCCAAGAATGAGCCCGGAGGTCTAATATTATTCGCAAATGTACAATAGTCAAACATTTTGCCAATGCTTCATTAGCGGTCAAATTGTCGTAGAAGTTATCTGGTCTTAGATTGTTTGCTCAACTTAAGACAAGGAAATATCTGAATGAATTGCCCGTCCGTAAAACGCTATCTTTATATCATGAAAAGTATCTATCTGAATAAGAATATAAGCAGGCGGGTGGAGTCGGGGCATCCCTGGATCTTCGCGAATGAAGTGAATACCGGTAAGGCTTTGGATGCAGCAGCTAAACCCGGTGAAATAGTGGAAGTACTATCATATGACAAGAAATTCATTGGCAAAGGATACATCAACCCACAATCCCAGATCATAATCAGATTACTTACCCGAGACAAACAGGAAGCCATTGATGAGCACTTTTTCCTCAACCACATAAAAAAAGCCTGGGATTACCGCCAAAAGATAGGCTATACCAGTAATTGTCGGCTTGTATTCGGTGAGGCAGATGATCTTCCCCAGCTGATAATAGATAAATTCAATGACTTTTTTGTGATCCAGACACTTGCACTGGGCATCGATATCTGGAAACCTGCCATCGTGAAAGCTCTGCAGAGTCTGTTCTCTCCCAAGGGAATCTATGAACGTAACGATGTACCGGTACGTGAACTGGAAGGTATGCAGCAACAAAAGGGCTTTCTTTCAGCTCCTTTCGATACCAATATAATCATCTCTGAGAATGGCCTCAGGTTTCATGTTGATATCGCGAATGGACAAAAAACAGGATTCTTCCTGGACCAGCAAGATAACCGCAGGGCCATTCAGCATATCGTAAAGGATGCTGATGTATTGGGGGCTTTTTGTTACACCGGAGCTTTTGAGGTACACGCTGCACATTATGGAGCAAGATCTGTACTCGGTCTTGATATATCATCCAATGCCATCGAGATGTGCAATAAGAATGCCCTTTTAAATGGTGTTGAAGACCGCTGCCGTTTTGAATGTGTGAATGCCTTTGATGTATTGAAAAAATGGACAAAAGAAGAGCGCCAGTGGGATGTTGTAATGCTGGATCCACCCTCGTTCACCAAGAGCCGTACCAATATCGACAAGGCTGTGGCTGGGTATAAAGAGATCAACCTGCGCGGCATAAAGCTGGTAAGGCCCGGCGGCTTCCTCGTCAGTTCAAGCTGCACCAGCCTGGTACAACCGGAATTGTTTCTCGATATCATCCAGGTAGCAGCCAAGGATGCCAAATGCAGAATCAGGGAAGTAACCTTTCAGGCACAGTCGCCAGATCATCCTATCATACCGGGACAGGAAAATACCAGGTACCTTAAATTCCTAATTGTACAAGTGTATTAATGTTATGTTCTGGGTGAAGCAGGTAAATGAGATATGCTACTGCAGGGATTACTTAACAACCAGGAACTTTCCCGATTCTATCACTTCGCCATTTTTATCTAGCAGCTTGTAGAGATAAATGCCCCGGTAAAATTCTTCAAGGCCAATGTTAAGCTTGGGAGAAGTATTCTTTAGTTCGAAAATCTTTTTTCCCATGAAGGCATAAATCTGGAAGGAGTAGGATTTGTCATAGCCATGTAGGAACTCAAAGTTAATCTCAGTAGTAGCAGGATTGGGATAGAATTTCAAAAACTTCACGGACGGATCCCCTGTTTTGTATTGACCAAAAGAAGAAAAAACAGATCCGGCAATAAAAATAAGTATGTATACTATTTTTTTCAATAGAGTAAAAATACTAAATTCTTTCAAATAATCAATAGTTTATAAATTTCTATATAAAAGGAATGTTAAACATATATATAAAAGTTCTATAATGAATTATAGGGTGACCTAAACTTCTTTAATTCAAAGAATCGAGTACTTTGTTGATGGCATTAAAATCGGGAAGCAGTCCTGCATTGTCCAATATTTCCGCATAGCGAATGATGCCTTCTCTGTCGATTATAAAGGCGGCCCTTTTGCTCACGCCTTTCATGTCGAGTATCCAGTTGGCGACAAGACTGTCATAAGCGGCCGATACTTCCTTGTTGTAGTCACTCAGGAGGGTAAAGCCGAAATGCTGGTCTTCCTTGAACTTTTTCAGCGTAAACACAGAATCAACTGAGATGGCTAATACAGTGGCCTTGGCATTGCTGTACCTGCTGATGTCATCACGAATGGTGCAAAGTTCTTTTGTACAAACCCCGGTAAAAGACTGCGGGAAGAAAAGGAGCAGAACATTCTTGCCTGCCTGGTCACTGAGGCTGATCATTTTTTGCTCAGTGTCGAATAAACTGAAACCCGGTGCGGGCTGGCCAACTTCTATGGGCATGGTATACGTTTTGGTAATTGTAAATATAGGTGAAGTAACAAAACATTTAGCAGGTTCATGACCAATTTTATGTGATACTTACATTTCCATTTCAAGAACAAAGCCCCTCTTAGAAAAGAAGGGCTTCTGTTATCCAAACAATCCATAAAAACAAAAATCGTTGTCTGCGGGCACAGGACTTTTGAGCTATAGATTTCAATTATTTTTAAAACCGCGGGCACCTGACCGCCTCACTGCTGCTGTTATCCCGGTCCAGGTATTTCTGATAGGTTAGGGCCATCTCAAAACCGCCGCGTCCCCCACTGGCTGGGGTTAACTGGGATATGTTCGCATCATAACTTACGGATATGGATAGAGGCTTAAATTCCAGTTTTGTCACTGGTATCAAAGCGTCCTTCCAGCGGAGGAAAGCCCCGGCATGGAATAGGTACTTCGGATTCTCCATGTCATCCAGTTTCCAGGATATCAATGCTCCCCCGATCATTTCCCGGTATTTGCCCTGCACGGAATAATCGGCCTGAAGTGTAAGGAAGGAATATTCATTCACGTTCATCCGCACGCCCGCAGAGCCAACCCATTTAGGGGTCATTTCAAGGGCCGGATTAGCGTAAAAGGAAATCCTCGGAGCTTTGTTGAAATGATGGTAGGCTATCCCGAGAAAAATATTATTGTCTGCATTGTCACCGATCTGGGTATTGAAACTCATCCCCACGCTCCCATCAAAATAGGAATAAGCACTCTGGCTGAAGTTCTCACCGTCAGGAAGTGATCCGTTGAAATTGGTACCGTCGAACTGGCTGTTGGTTGTGATCTTGCTGCGGTCGATTCG
>JANYAL010000391.1 GCA_025361325.1 Bacteroidota bacterium | reverse complement strand
CAAAGGATTATGCAAAGGCACTTGCCATCGTCAAACCATTGCTCGACAGGAACGATGCGGATGACCAGTGTTTCCAGATAAGCGGTGATATTTACCTGGCCCTTGACCTTCCCAAAGAATGCGATAAAGTCTATAAAAGAGGGATTAAAAAATTCCCGGAAAGTGGACCGTTGTATAATGAACTGGGCGAACTGCAGTGGAGTCAGAAAGATTATACCTGTATAAAACAATGGGAAAAAGGAATTGAAATGGACCCGGGTTTCTCCAGGAATTATTATAATGCCGCCCGGTTCTATTTTTTTACTCCGGACAAAGTATGGAGTATCCTGTATGGTGAAATATTCCTGAATATCGAGCCTGTGAGCACAGATGCCGGGGAGATCAAGAACATTATAATAGAGGGCTACAAAAAATTATTCGCTGATGCTGACCTGGAAGCCGGCAACAAGGATAACAATCCTTTTGTACTGGCTTTTTTACATACGATGAACAAACAAAGCGGTCTTGCCGCTACAGGTATCGATGCTGAATCGCTGACCATGATCAGAACCCGTTTCATCCTGGACTGGTTCAGTGACAATACGATCACTTTCCCTTTCCGTTTATTTGAACTGCAAAGGCAATTATTGCAGGAGGGCATGTTCGATGCCTATAACCAATGGATATTCACTGCTGCCCAGAACCTTCCGGCATACCAAAACTGGACCGAAACACATGCTGCCGAATTTAATGAAATGTTGAGTTTTCAGAAGGGAAGGATATTCAGGATACCCGCAGGTCAATATTACCACAAGTAAATATATCCCACTCTTTTCTTACCTGTTCACAATCCCCTGCATATCATATTTTTTTATTAACTTGTTAAAAAAACGATCTATTATGGAAAATCAGCGTGACGAAAAATTATGGCAGTTAGCAAGGCGCAGGGCCGACTTTCAGAACAGCCTGCTGGGATTTCTTGCAACCACAGCCATATGCTGGGTCATCTGGTTCCTTACCGACGGGCATTGGGGCGGAACGCCCTGGCCACTCTGGGTAATGCTGGGACTGGGCATAGGTCTGTTTTTTAAATTCATGAAAGCCTATAAGACCGATAAGGATACGCTTGCTGAAAAGGAATACGACAGGCTGAAGAGCCAGCAAAAATTAACGATACTGTACTTTAACGATTGCGCATGAATGAACATTCGAGGATATTCGATTGCATTGATTATCAGCTTAAGAAATTCCCTAAAACGGATATGCTTGCCGGAAAGGAGAACGGGGCCTGGAAGACCTGGAGTACGGATACGGTAAAGCAGACCGTTGATCGGCTCAGTGCCGGATTACTGCGGCTGGGCCTTAGCGGTAATGATATGACGGTTGAAAAACAGGACAAGATTGCGATCATCTCCAAAAACCGCCCCGAATGGCTTATACTGGACATGGCCTGCCAGCAAACAGGAGCATTGCTCTGTCCCATTTATCCCACCACCAATATCAATGAACTGGAATTCATCTTCAATGATGCTTCCATCAAATATGTCTTTGTCAGCGGTCAGGAGATACTGGATAAAGTTGGCTATATCCGCAAAAGGGTGCCTAGCCTGATTGACTTATACAGTTTTGATGAATTGCCGGGTGTGAATTACTGGCAAAAGATCATGCTGGATGTGCATGACGATGACATAGCCAGAATGGAGGATATCAAAAGGTCTGTCTTGCCCGAACATTGTGCCACCATCATCTATACATCCGGCACCACAGGTACACCCAAGGGGGTTATGCTCAGTCATTTTAATATTGTGAGTAATGTAATCAATTGCAAGCATACTTTCCCTTTCGTTGATAACCCTGCTGCAAGGATACTGAGTTTTCTTCCGCTCAATCACATTTTCGAACGTATGGTGTCCTATATCTATATCACCAGCGGTAACGCCATTTACTACGCAGAAAGCCTGGATACCATACCTGAGAATCTGAAAGAGGTAAAACCCAACCATTTCTGCACAGTACCCCGCCTGCTGGAGAAAACCTATGAAAAGATCATGGCCCGGGGTGCGGAACTCAAAGGTGTCACCAGGAAGTTATTCTACTGGTCTGTTAAACTGGCCGATGAATATGATAATCTGAAACCTAAAGGCGCCTGGTATTCGTTACAGCTTGCAATTGCCAATAAACTGATCTTCAGCAAATGGCGGGAAGCCCTGGGCAACAATCTTGATTTTATTGTTACCGGAGGTGCTGCCTGCCAGGTAAGGCTGATCAGGATATTTACGGCTGCCGGGATCCCCATCTATGAAGGGTACGGCCCCACAGAAAACAGTCCGGCTATCAGCATCAACTGCAAACGGAAGGGCGGGACAAAATTCGGTACTGTTGGGCTGCTCATTGAAGGATCGGAAGTGAAACTGGAAGCTGATGGAGAGATATGTATAAAAGGCCCGAGTGTGATGATGGGCTATTATAAACGGCCCGATCTAACCGCAGAGACCATCATGGATGGCTGGCTGCACACGGGGGATATCGGTATTTTTGAAAATGGCAAATACCTGAAGATCACCGACCGCAAGAAAGAACTCTTCAAAACGAGTGGTGGTAAATATGTGGCTCCCCAGCCTATCGAGAATAAAATGAAGGAATCACCTTTTGTGGAACAAATGATGGTTGTGGGGGCTGAGCAAAAATTCGTGGGTGCACTCATTGTACCCTCCCTCCCTAATTTAAGGGAGTGGATGCAGCATAAGGGGATCCCGTTCACCACCATCGAGGATGCAATCAATAACCCCAAAGTTCTGGATCTCTACCGCGAACTGATTGAATCCTTTAACAAATTCTTCAACCATGTGGAACAGATCAAGAAATTTGAACTGATACCCCAGGAGTGGACCATCGAGACCGGGGAACTGACTCCTACCCTTAAACTGAAGCGGAAAGTGATCATGGAAAAATTCAAAGCCGCCATTGACAGAATTTATGGCTAATCTTCTTATTCTCTCCTCTTAAACTTAGAATTATTAGTCTGGCTTAAACTATAGGTGATCAGGAAAGTACCGGTGAGATATCATTTCACACCGTCATTCTTTCTCATAAATTCATAGATAGCCCGGGCATCCTCATCACTGACATTCTGATTGGGCATACGTACCAGACAAATGGCCAGTTGTGCTTGTACCTCGGGATCCTTATCTATCATATTATCAGGACTGGTTGCAAAATTCATGATCCATTCTGCAGTTAATCTCTTAGTTATGCCAAGCCATCCGGGTCCAACAAGTTTCTCTCCCGTTAGTTTATGGCAACTGACGCATTTTACGCCATACACTTTTTCACCGTTAGATGCCATTGCAGCATTGAGTGTGGGAGAAACATCTACCTTGGTGAATTTTCCCTGGCCTCTTTTGGGGTCATAAGACGAATTACTATTCTCAGTTTTCGTTTTAGCATCAGGGTCACTGATTGGCTTAACATCACTACCTGCTCCTCCCCCGAAGTTGCATGCTGCCATAAGAATTCCTAGGCTTAAAATCATTGCCAGTTTTTTCATAAATAATAATTTACATTTAAGATTGGTGATACAAGGTAATATAAGGTAAGACAATAAGTTTATACGTTAAATCATAAATAAAGAACTTTTTTTCAAATTAACAATACCCCTTATTCAAAACTAACTATTTTTTATAAAAGGTAATTGATTTGTAGTATTTTACATAACTTATTATTCAACTAATGATTTAAAATCATACCAACTTCAAAGCGATATCAGCCAGTCCTTTTAAGCAATCTTTGGTTTTAATCAATAACATTTGTATGATGATCGATATTGACATATTATTGGTCTGGGTTGCATCTTTCAATACGCTGGATCCCGGGAGACCGTTTTCAAAGAGGGGCCTCCGGCCAATTCCTACCACCAGCTTGTGGACGGGGCGATACGATAGATCAACATCAATGAAGATGGAAAAAAATTCATCCAAACGATGATAGAGCCGGATGAATGTTTCGGGGAATTGCCTTTATTCGCTAATGAACCTTTCGCTGCCCAGCCATTGAGGAAGAGGCATCTGTTCATACTGGAATGATCCCTTCGATATTTATTTTGCAATAAGTATGATTTTCTTTAACATGTGTAAATTATAGTATGCCCAAAACCCTGCTCCTTTGGTTAAGGATCTCATTATTCAACCTTTTTTTGGTTGCAGTAATTGGTTGCATTTTAAGGTACAAGATCATTTTACCCCTCCCATTCGTTGACCAAAAGTACCTGCTACATGCCCATAATAATTTCGCATTTACCGGGTGGATCACCCAGACATTGATGGTATTGATGGTGGCATGGCTATCAAAAGATTCTGGAGCTGCCCTATTCAGAAAATATCAATGGCTCTTTTACGCCAACCTGATCACCGCCTATGGCATGCTTTGCACCTTTCCGATTGAAGGATTTGGGATATTCTCCATCAGTTTTTCCACCCTGTCGATCATTACCAGTTATATTTTTACCATCCGCTTCTGGATAGACATGAACAGGCTTGCTCAAAGTCAAATTGGTCATTACTGGTTTAAAGCTGCCCTGATATTCAACGTCATGTCATCCCTGGGCGTGTTTGGACTTACCTGGATGATGGTGACTAAAAATATCAACCTGCAGTTATACCTGGGCGCTAATTATTTTTTCCTGCATTTCAAGTATAACGGCTGGTTCTTTTTTGCGTGCATGGGATTGTTCACGGTTCATAACTTGGTTCCGGTAATCAATGAAAAGATATTAAAGAGCATATTCTGGCTTTTTGCACTGGCCTGTGTACCTGCCTATTTCTTATCGGCTTTATGGATGCCCATACCGCTCTGGGGATATATATTAGTGATCATTGCAGCTGTTTTGCAGTTTGCCGGATGGATATGGATGCTGATCATCATCAAAAGATATGCGGCCGGTATAAAGACCATTTTTAGTAAGACGGCCCGGCATATACTGGTGTTATCCGCCATTGCACTCAGTTTGAAATTATTGCTGCAACTGGGATCAACCAATCAGTCCCTGAGTAACCTGGTATTCGGTTTCAGGCCTATTGTCATAGGCTATCTACACCTGGTGCTGCTGGGGGTAATCACCCTTTTTCTGATGGGCTATATTATCGGCAGCAAATATCTTTTACTCAACAGAACAATGATCTGGGGCATCAGCATCTTTGCAGCCGGTATCATCATCAATGAAGTACTCCTGATGATACAGGGAGCGGGCGGGTTGGGGTATGTGAATATACCCTACCTGAATGAATCACTGCTGGTTGCAGCCTGTATCATGATGTGTGGCATCCTTACCATCTTCATAAGCCAGTTCAGAAAGAATAATGATGATCCCGCTCAAAAAACATATGAACTTAATGCATCACATTGAAATCCGGTTCAATTACCAGTCTGATGTCCGGGTATAATATAGGGCCCGGTCAAACTGATGAAAATAAACCATCCGTGATGTCCCTGCCTGATAAAAAATTTGGCCCGCGTTTCCACGAACCAAAGCATAGTATAAAAACCTTAAAAGGGTTAGTCCGCAATAAGAATAATCAAAATATGCTGTTCCCGGCTTATTGTTTTAAAAACTCCACGATTTTTTCCTTTTCGGTCTCAGTCAGTAAAGCCCTGCTTTGCATATGCATGCCAACCGTTTCCCATTTTTCCGGCGAAAAGGTTGCGGGTGACGGGGTATTATGACAACGCTGGCAATTCTCGCCCCATAGCTGCGCCCCTGACTTTGATGTTATTTTTTCACTTGCTGTACAGCTATTCAGCAGTATGGCATTCAATCCTATAAAGGCCAGTATCAGCATCAAAACGTTACTTTGTTTATTAGATAAGAATTTCATTTTTTGTTGTTTTAAAGTTGAACAGAGAATTGCAGGTAAAAGGAATTGGATTGGGTTACCAGCCCTGGTGTTCCACCCAGCTTGACATCGGTTGTATTGGTTCCTTTGATTGCTTCATACGTAAATTTCAACACGGTCCGCCAGTTCAACCAGTAATCCAATGCAAAGGCAAGTGAATTGTCCTTTGTTCCCCACAGCGATTTTGCCGGACTGGTATAATTACCAAAACGTGCGGCCAGTTCAAAATTTTTGATGCCATTATCAACGAAGGCCGGTCTTATAGAAGCCATGATATACCCTGTAGTGGTATGGTTATTGAACGTATACTGACTGGAATCAACGGGATTCATATAGCTCGTATTGTCAACATCAGTTATACCGTATTGGCCTTTTATGTTCAACTGGAAAGGTTTTATATTTTCCACATAATTCAGATCTAATGCATAGAGCGTTGCTTTTATATTTTCATTCTGTGAACCGGCATCCCCCACTTTTCCGGTCATCAGTGAAGCGCCCAGTTCAAGTGATGAATTTGCCAGCGGCAGCCAGCCGATCCTGCCGGTAAAGGTCCGGTTCTTATTATTATCTGTTATGCCAACATTTTGCAGTGTTCCGTCATGTTGCAACTGTATACCATTTGAAAGGGCCAAATCATAATTCCATTTCATAGTGCCAGCCTGGAATCCTCCCTCTGCCTCTATACCATAGTCAGTTGCAGAAGCGATACCTTCGGGGTCCGAAGCGAATTTATTGATCCAACCCGCCGCCAATCTCTTATTATATGTACCGAATGGCAATACCAGGTATCCGCCACGGATAATCAGACCGGGTGTGGCAAAATAGGAAATGGCTGCCCAGTTTACCCCAAGACCACCATTGCTGAACGATGGCTCAAATTCGAGAAGGAGTTTCTTACCGTGTCTCCATAGGAACATGGGACTGAATTCATAGTGACTGGCATCTCCCAGGCTATGGGTCTTTATAATACTGCTTGAATCACCCAGGGTCATAGTGGTTTTGTTGCTTACAAAACCAAAAGTGGTCAATCCTACCATCATAAAATGGTCATCCCCCGGCTTGATATAATTCGTCTGCTTTTCCAGGGCATTGATCCTGTCAAGCAAAGAGGAATCCACCACAACCTGCTGCGCCTTAGACGTTATAGTCTGAAATAAAAGCAGGCTGATAATGGGCAAATGCAATTTTCTCAAGATTGTTCTCATAACAATGAATTAAAAATGAGTAAAATAGTTTTGGCTACCTGGGTTTTGCCGCCAATGTCCTGATATAACTGATCAGTGTCCACCGTTGCGCATCGGTTAAGGTAGTTTTAAATTGAGGCATGGGTGTGCGGCCGTTCGTGACCTTGTAAAATAAGGATCCATCCGGTTCTGCCTGTAACGCGGCGGATGTGTGGTCAGCCGGCTTAGGATTCAGGGCAGCGGCTGCTATACCGTTTCCCTTTCCCTTTTCACCGTGGCAGGTCACGCAATATTTTACATACAATAGCTTGCCCGACTTGACAGCACCCTCATCAATTGCATAAGGGTTCTTAATTAACAAAGCGTCTTTAGGAACCGGCCAGGGCTTAGATTGGGCGAAAGCAGAGCTGAAACTGAATAGGAAAGCCACTACAGTCACTGATAGGATTTTGTTTTTTGTCATACAGATAATATTATAGATGCAAGTTAAAACCAAAATCATGCCAGCAATATGAGTAAAAGCATAAAAAAAAATGAGAAATATCATATTTAAGAATTGCCCGGACAGAAAGAAATAACATGTTTTATTTAGGTTTGCTTTCACATTTAAATAAAAATAATTCCATAGGTTTGCTTCCAATTAATAAAAAATAAAATATACTCAATGAAAAGATTATTACTCGGTGTACTGCTGGTACACGGCTTTATCGGTATCAGTACTGCTCAATCCGCAAAAAGCGATTTCAGGAATTTTGTCTGGGGTGCTTCTTTTTCGCAGGTACAACAGGAAGAAAAGTCTGAATTTCTCGCCAAAGAACAAAATGATATGCTGATCTACAGGGATAAGCTGGCGGGATACGACTGCAATGTGTCGTATGGATTTAATGAGAACGACAAGCTGATCAGCGGCAATTATGTCTTCAATAAAAAGTATACCAATCCCCAACTGTATCTGCAGGATTTCAATACTTTCAAAAAACTACTCACCCGGAAATACGGTAAGCCAACCAGTGAAAAAATGAACTGGAATAAGAACACGCCGGTACTGGAAAAACACAATTACGGACAGGCTATCGTTGACGGGAACCTGAGTATGAGTACCGCCTGGACTTCCAACAGGAGCTTTATTGAGATCGCACTGACGGGTGTAAACAAGACTCCTTCAATGCATATTCATTATACCACTATATCACTGGAAGAACTGCAGAATGGCGACGAACTGCAAAAAGCATTGAATAAATTATAAGCGGTCCTACCGAAAAATCCAATCTGCCCGTTCAAATTTCTGAATATCCCTGCTAGTACCGGCAGGGATATTTCTTTTTATGCCTGGAACCTTTGCCCCTACTGATCATGACTTTAAAGTTACAGCACAGGTTTGGAGAAGCAAGCTGACCGGGCAGACCGGGCAATAAATATTACCGGGAAACAGCCGGATTAAAGTACCATATCTGGAAAATTTATTTGAACTATGTCAGTTTTTTAAGCCGTAATTTTAGGACCCGGAATTAGAAAATATATCAAATATATCAGCATGATCTCATTACTGATCAATAACCAGACTTACCAAATAGATGCCGATCCTGAAATGCCCCTGCTATGGGCCATCCGTGATCTTGTAGAACTTACGGGTACCAAATTTGGCTGTGGCATAGCCGTTTGCGGTGCCTGCAGTGTACTGATTGATGGCAAGCGTTCATATTCCTGCACTTACCCGGTAGGGGATGCTATGGGTAAAAAAATCACTACCATCGAAGGACTGACCGATAAGGCTGGGTTAGCCATACAACAGGCCTGGATAGAATTACAGGTTCCCCAATGCGGGTATTGCCAGTCCGGACAGATCATCAGTGCAACCGTCCTGCTAAAAACCAAATCTGATCCAACAGATGCCGATATCGATATGGCCATGCAGGGTAACCTGTGCAGGTGTGGAACCTATCAACGGATCAGGGCTGCCATACACCGTGCTGCTGAATTAATCAAATAATGATCATTTTATCCATACTGTAATGAAGAGATCAGCTGCAAACATGAACAGGCGCAACTTTATTCGCCTCACCGGTATTACCGGTACCGGTCTTTTCCTGGGCCTTTCCCTGAATAGCAAAGGTGAAACTACAATTGATAATTTATCAGGAACTGCCGAACCTTTTCAACTGTCACCCTTTGTGGCTATCGAAAGATCGGGCAAGATCACAATCTTCAATCCCAGGCCCGAGATTGGTCAGGGTACCTTTCAATCCATCCCTGCCCTGATTGCCGAAGAACTGGAAGTCTCTCTCTCCGGGGTGACCATCAAGCAGACCGGTGGCGAGAAAAAGTATGGAGGCGGACAGTCCGTTGGCGGTAGTTCTTCTATTCGTAACAGCTACACCAGTTTACGAAAAGTGGGTGCTGCAGCCAGAGAAATGCTGATCAATGCCGCTGCCGGGCAATGGCA
Source organism: Bacteroidota bacterium (assembly GCA_025361325.1). Classification (GTDB taxonomy): domain Bacteria; phylum Bacteroidota; class Bacteroidia; order Chitinophagales; family Chitinophagaceae; genus Ferruginibacter. The sequence goes on along the minus strand of JANYAL010000391.1, from coordinate 776 downwards.
TGTTCCGGTTAACGAATGTTATGCTGAAGATGCAAAGGTAATTCACCGGCCAACAGGTAAAAGCCTCGCTTATGGTGAACTGGCAGAAACAGCTGCTACACTGGAAGTGCCCAAGTCTCCCGTCCTCAAAGAACCAAGGGATTTCAAGATCCTCGGTAAACGGTCTCCCAGGCCCGATATTCCTTTAAAATCAAACGGTAAGGCCATATTCGGGATCGATGCATCGGTGCCGGGTATGGTATATGCCTCCATCGAACGCTGCCCGGTATTCGGTTCAACACTGTTGAGTTTTGATGCGACAGCAGCAAAAAAGATAAAAGGGGTCATCGGGGTGGAGACCTGTGAGCGTTACATCAGCGGACAACAATCAGAAGGAGTGGCCGTGCTTGCTACAAGTTACTGGGCTGCCCTGCAGGGAAGGAATGCCCTTGACGTGAAATGGGACTACCAGGGTAATGACAGCTTTAATTCCAAAGATTATGAACAGGAATTGCGGGATGCTTCCAAAGAAACGGGTGCTGTACAATTTGAGGCCGGCAATTTCGATAAAGTCTTTTCAGAAGCGGCAGTTAAACTCGAAGCTTTTTATGAAACCAATGTTGTGTCTCATTCTCCCCTAGAACCGATGAATTGTTTGGCCAGCTGGTATGATAACAACAAACTGGAGATCTGGACATCAACCCAGGTACCCGGCTCTGTCATGAATGAGTTTCCCAAAAAGTATGGAGTGCCGGAGGAAAACCTTAAACTGAATGTACTATTCAATGGTGGCGGTT
>JANYAL010000383.1 GCA_025361325.1 Bacteroidota bacterium | reverse complement strand
GTTAAAGACCTCCTTGATACTTGTCTTTCCAATCAATATGCTGCAGTTGGATCTGCCCAATTCTTCAAATTCTTTGGCATATACCATTTCATTTGCATCTCCAACAATTACGAAATACCAGTTCGGGAATTCATGACACAGGTGCATTATTAATTTTATCCAGTTTTGTATAGGCCAGTTCTTATAGGGTGTTTTATTATTACCCGCAGAGACCTGGAAGACAAAATAATCAGTTATTTCATTTGCTAGGAGATGCGATATAATACTTCGGTCTTTCTGTGGTCTTTCTAAATGGAATTCTTTCATTTTGATTATTCGCGAGTTTGAATGGCTATATACAAGATGCAGATTTTGTTCTGCATCCGTCAGATCCGGTTCAACCGGTATCCACCTATGATACTTTTTGTTCTGTTCTTTATTACCACCGGTTTGTGTAATCCTCCGGCTGCTTAGCGTAGCAGCAAACCATATTACCTTTCCTTTTCCAAGATGGTTAATATAGAAATTAACGAATTGTTTGATGTGCATCAGTGCGAAATATATCAGTTCCGCTTTACTCCGTATATGAATCCTTTGGTTGCAGAGACTGTCATCAAAAAGGCAATCACTGTTATCAGCTAAATAAAAAACACAGGTAATATCATATTCTTTTCTTTTTAAAGACTTTATTAAGGGTATATACAAGAGGGAATCACCCAGACCACCGGTTAATAACACTACGATCTTTCTTTTTTTTGCTGTTAGCAGTTTCATTAATTTTAATTCATTCAAGTAAAGAAATGATAAAGGTTATAAAGGTGATACGGGAAAAGTATTTTGACAATACAGTTGACCTGTCAAAACTAAGCAAAACATTTTTGTTATGGGGAACCGGGCTGATACTGGTCTACCTGTCTAATGTTATTTTAATTAGATGGATCGGACTCAGAGAATATGGTGAATATGCTGTCTTTATGAATTGGGTTGCACTTGGAAGTACCCTGATCACTTTTGGATGGGACGGTTTCTTGGTTCAACAGATTCCCTTATTACCGTTCAATGCGCAAGGAAAAAGAACTGCAGGAAACCTGATCCGGAAAGCATTGTTCACTTTTTTCTTCCTTTACATGGCCTTGATTAGTATATTAATAACAGTAAAATACGTTTTCAGGCTACACCTCCTCTTTGATAACAAAGGATTGCTTATCATATTCCCGTTACTTGTTTTTCTCTTTACTGGTATAAGTTTCATGAAATCCTTGCTGAAGATCTTTCATACGGTTACTCCTGTTCAATGGATGGAGGATTTGGGCAAACCTTTATTGATGCTGCTTGTATTGGGCTATTTTTATTACTTCAAAACGATACCTGATCTGAAAAGGGTATATGAAGTGAATCTGTTTTTGTACTTGGGGCTTTTGTCCGGATTGATTTACCTCGTGGTCAAAAAGGTTCGGAGATTCATATCATGGAATGATAAAACAGTGTCCCCTGAGAACTGGATTAGAAAATGCTTCTATTTCATGTGCATAATGGTAGGCTACAGTTTCTTTTCCAGGATGGAACTGTTATTTCTTGGGTACTATGGCAAAAATGAGGATGCCGGCCGGTACCAGTTGCTATTGCGTATAGCAGACCTGGTAATATTACCCGACTTCCTTTACAATTATTACCTTCCCCAAAAATTCTCGTATTTGTTTGCAGAAAGGGACCAGGCAGGTGCGGCCATATTATTCCGGAATGCAGCACGTACTGTATTCTATCTACAGGTTATCTGCCTGGCAGGAGTTTCGGCTGTGGGATATTTTTACCTTAAAAGTTTTAATATATCAGGAACGGAAATGCTCCTGTTTCTGCTGGTACTAAGCAGTGCTCAGTTGTTTTATTCTTTCTTTGGATCCACCAATCTGGTACTTATGACAAGTGGTAATGAAAAATATTCATTCATGGCATTGGGAATTGTTATTGTCATTGAAAGCCTGGCCAATTTGCTTTGGATACCAGCTTATGGTGTAAAAGCTGCCGTTTATATATCCTGGGGCAGCGTGCTGGTCTATACGCTGATTCTTTATTACTTCGTTCATAAAAAACTGCATTTCAGCAGCCCTTTCTTGAAAAGGACTGTTTGAAGCGGTCAACCAAGCATTTTTTCATTTACAGCTATCACCTCAATGTGCGGAGTATTCAGATCCTGAAGGATATGTTTGAATTCGGAAGGCAGGATAAAATGCGGCAACATGAGTTTCTCTTCCTGGGCATAATTGAAACGGTAATTTGCATTCAATGAAATTAACAAGTTAATACTCTCCAATGTTTCAGCCAGGAATTCAGGTAACAATACCTCAAAGGAAATATGATCTATTGGACTAGTAAGACCCAACAGGACCTTTTTCTCATAGCCTTCCACATCGATCTTGATCATATCCGGTTTGCCATATTTAATGATTAATGCATCAAGTGTGGTGGTCCTTACTGCGATCGTTTTGCCTGAAAATAGTATATGTTCCTTCCACCTTCCTTTATTTCTCTTTTCCAGTATGGTTTTCCAAGCCAGGTTCAGGGTATTCAAAGCAGAACCCGGCTTGTGTATATACAGATCAGAAATACCACCTTTATCCGAGACTGCAAGCGATTCAATGACCACATGTTGCTTATTTCTGAAACGTATTTTCAGTATATCCTGGTTAAAAGGGTCGGGGTCACAGGCTATGACCTGTTTAGCCAAAGCAGAAAAGATTATAGTTTTATGCCCATCGTTGGCACCAATATCAAATATCAGACCGGGGTTGGATAAAAAAGAATTGTAGAAGTGAAACTCCCTTACATGCTGCCTGTTTTGTTCTGATTTGAAAAGAAAAGCATAAATCCTGCCCAGGGAACCATATTTTGCCCTGTTGTAAATCCCCATTTTCAGTAGTAATTTTTTAAGGATCCCGGTCATAAAGTGAATGTAGTTTTATTTCTTAGAAATGAATTGACTTTCGACAAATTTACTGGTCACTGCTAATTACCTGTTATAGCTGGTGTGATACATTTTTTTAATAGAGATATTCGGAACAAGTTGTGTACTTTTACAAAAAGATAGATTATGAAGCTTTTTGTGACCGGACTGCCTTATGACCTTGATGATGCAGAATTGGAAGAGATATTTGAAAAATTCGGGACGATCGCCTCTGCTAAAGTAGCTATTGATCGGGAAACTGGCAAGAGCCGCGGCTTTGGATTTGTAGACATGCCGAACAGTGCTGAGGCAAAAGAAGCTATTGAACACCTGAACGATATTTCCCTTGGAAAAAAGCCACTTGTTGTTAAAGAGGCGGAAGAACGCGGAGGTAATAAAGGTGGTGGATTAAATACCAGACCAGGGTTCAACCGTGATAATACACGTTACAGGTAGTTTTCCTTTTACCTTTAGGTGTTTACTTTCTTTTTGGAATGTATAATACGATATACGTATTAATATTGTGTATCAACAAATTTGTGGTTAAGAGTTCTTAGGATAATTACAATCAGACAACCATTCCATTTGCCATTTTCTGAATGAAAGATAGTTGGGAGTCATCCACTGCAATTTGATGCTGGTATGGTAGTATTTTGCCCTTGCATACAGCTACCTGAGAAAATGATGCGGAAAAACAAGTTGATCCGTATGATAGTAAACACTCTACATAGGAAGTTTACAATTCAAATTATCCATAAACAGAGCGAAATATACTGAACTGATCAGGGATAAATTTGCAAGTAGTAAAGAATTACTGCATCAATATAGTAGTGCCTTGCTCGTGGTGGGTTATACCGTCTACATCAACTGCTTCTATCATCCATACCACAGCTTGCATTTCCTGGAGTACATTATTTATTTTCCCATCCCATCCGGGCCTGTCGTTCTTCATTTCATACAGTAATTTGCCCCAACGGTTATACACCCTGAAATAATTCACGTGGTCAAAGCCCATCAACAGGGGACGGAGGTAATCATTCAGTCCTGTACTGCCTCTGGGTGTGAAGACAGTTGGTACATAGATTGCGATTTTTTTATGCGTTTTAACCATCTGTGTATCAATAGTAAGACATCCATTGGCGGTCCTCATCTCTATCGTATACAATTGCGGGTTGAGTCCTTTGAAAACAGGCGAATAACTGTTACGATTGTCGAGGCTCGTACCAGGGAACCAGGCAATATTGCTTCCTATTGTCCTTGCCTGAAGTTGCTCGGGAAAATTGAATACAGCATCTTTTATGGGGTAAGTGATACCAGGTATTGGAATATCTACCACTACATCCTGCTTTTGGGTGTTTAGCGGAAGGGGGCACTGGACCGTATTTACAGATAATGTAATGGTGTAATTTCCCGGTGCGGGATAACGATAAACTGGGGTATGTCCAGTCATGGTTTGACCATTTCCAAAATCCCAGAAATAATTGACCGTTGAAGAGGTGTTATTCACGGTATTATTTCTGAGCGGAACAGGTAGATTTGTGCAAACAGGTTGTACCGTAAAGTTTGCTGACGGCATCGGGTAAACATTAACCGTGTTTAAAGTGCTGTCTGAACAACCGCCCACTGAACTAACCAATAACTTTACCTGATAAGAACCCGGCTTTGCATAGCTGTGGATGATATTCGTATCGGAAAGTATAGTTCCGTCGCCCAGGTTCCAAAGAAATGACATGGTACCTGAAAGAATAGAACTGGTGTTTGTAAAATTGAACTGGTGGCCCGGAAAGCACTGATTTGCCTGATTTATGGAAAAGCCTGCTGCCGGACCGGGATAGACCAACACATTGAAACTGGAGGTGTCGGTGCAAATGGTTCCGTTGGCAGTAATCGTCAACTTGACTGTATAGGGACCGGGTAGAAGGTAATGATAGGTCACATTTGATGTGGTCAGAATTGTCCCGTCACCCATATCCCAGTTGTAAGTGAGGCTGCCTGATGATACTGTACTGGCATTCGTGAAAACAAACTGATTGTTGGCAAAGCATTGCTTTGCAGTATTTACACTGAATTTTGCAGTAGGACTGGGATTAACTAGTACATTTTGTGATATACTGTCCATGCAGCCACCAGGCCCGGTGATGATCATTTTAACAGCATAGTTTCCAACCTGGGTATAGGCATGCGTAACATCACGCGTGGTGAATGTGCTGCCATCACCAAGGTCCCAGTTGTATAGAACAAGGCCACCCCGGGGCACGCTGTTGTTTGTAAATATGAATTGATTCCCGTTAAGACACTGGGTATTGTTATTAATGCTAAATCCCGCTACGGGGCTCGGAAAGATATCTATGTGCTGAACCGGTGTGTTGAAACTGCATCCAGCAATGCTGAACAAGGTAGCCGAATAATCACCACTTTGTGTTACAGTATACTGTACCTGGTTAGCCCCGGGTATGGCAATGCCATTTCGGTACCATTGAATGCTGTCTGCTGTATGAACAGTAAGAATAACAGGCTGTCCGGATGATGCGCATTGGGAGACCGGTCCGGTTATCGTCATCGATGAATCATAGGTTATGATGTTGACGTTCACTGTATCCAGTGTTGTGCATCCACCACCATTATGCATTACCGTTAGTATATAAGTGGTCGAGACAGTGTCAGTGGCTATGGGGTTGGCTATATTGGGATCACTGAGTCCGGTGGCCGGGGACCAACTGTATATAAATGAAGGATCAGGAGTAACACCCAATTGCACCGGGGTATTCTTGCATACACTGGTATCGGGGCCTGCATTGGCATGAACGTGGAGTGTATCCAGAAGCCTTGCAGTAAGGGTATCCATACAACCATACCCTGAATAAGGAGAAAGCACCACTTTGACCGTAGTGCCCGATGGTGGTGGCGGACTAATGTGTAGTACCTGCTGTGTTCCCAGTACCTGGTTAAAAATAGAATCATACCAGGTATAACTCTCATAGCCATAAGGTGCGGTAACATTGATAGCTGAATCATCGGGACAAAAAGTGGCCCCTACAAAATTACTGCTGCATTCAGAATTCACATCCAGGTAGGCATATCCGAAATGGGCACTGAAAGTACAATCTGCAGTTTTGAAGAAAAGACGAATCGTTTTACCGGCATTACCGTCCAGGTTGATTGAATTGGCAGACCAGTCTTTACACCATACAGGGGTTGGTCCCCCCGGGAATTGTGATAAAAAGAAACCGGGAAGCCCACTGGAAGCTATAAAATCAAAGGAAGAACATGAAAGTAACGTATTGTCTGTAAGATTCATAATCTCTATCTCCATCCTGGGTTGCTGGTTAGCCAGATGACCGGGATCCTGGAAAACAACGGCATAATGATAAATCAAACTGAACTGATCCTGACCCGGAGGTATGGTGAAGGTATAGGACACACCTTCTGCCTCTGCACCTCCGGAATTATTGCCCAGTTTTATGGAATGTAAACTCCCATTTGGACAATTTTTTGAAAAAAGACCATATGGATCAAGACCATTTCCTGGTATGGTCGACATCATTTCATGCCTGTTAGGAACCGGACCAGGCTGGGCAGTAAGGGAAATCTTATTAAGTCCTCCAACATATTGTACATGACCAGTCCAACAGGTCCAACCTGTAAAAGTACCGTCTTCAAAATCAATATTATATGGACATTGGGCAAAACTTTTATCTGGTACTGATAATAATAGCATGCTTGTCATTAAAAATGACAAAAAAGACGGAAGCCGTAAATTATAGGAGTAAAAAAGTGTCATCCTTACCTGCAAACTTAGATTTACAATAGGTGTGAAGATAAGGTTAAATTTGACTCATAACAAGTCTAATTTGTACAATATTCACGCTTCAAATTGATATGAAATAGAAGTTTATCCTTCATATCGAAAATATTCGGTAACTATAGTGTTTGCAAGATAAATTCAGTCATATTCCCCGGAAAATTCTATATATCCCAGGATATTATAGGATCATCACACTATTGGTAGTACCGAATTCATTAGGTGCATTTTCATCAGCTTCATGATCGCTGATCCATTCAGAAGTATTTACCAGGTATTTGAACTCATGCCGGCTGCCTTTGGGCAGAGATATCTCGCAACTAAAAGTTCCGTCTTTTTTCTTTTTCATTTTGATTGGATTAACCCAATCCCCATTCAAACCAAATATCTCAACCGTTTCTGCATTTTCCGGATTGAATTCTAATTTTACTTTGCAATAATCCTTTGTTTTGAAGTACGTTTTTTTTATCATGGTAGTATAGTGATTTATTTGATAATACGTTTTAGTAAAGACAA
>JANYAL010000362.1 GCA_025361325.1 Bacteroidota bacterium | reverse complement strand
CCAGTGAGACCGATACAGGCTTGCCCGTAATTTATGGAATGAATATCGCTCAAAATAGGACGAAGAGCACCACCGATAAGCGGAATGGGCTATCAGTCCTTTGTATAAAGGACTGATAGCATTATAAAAATCCAACAGAAGATTATTCAAAACGGCGCATGGCATACGGTCCTATGTATAAGAGTGACATAAGGAGCGGAGAGCGCTGCTTATGGGGTAATTGTTTTTTCTCTGCAGAAAATACTGTGTGGGCCTTATATATCATACTTTCTAATTAGTAGGTTAATGAAACAAAGAAATGGACATTGAGTGTGCTTACGCTTATTGCCGGTGTAAGAGTTGGTTCGGTTACAAAATAGCCATTGGTTTTCCAATCTCTTAAAAGCAGGACAACCTTTTAATACACGATCTTCAGTTTCCAATTTGTTATATACTTCAATGCCACTTCAAAGAATACTTTTACAAGTACAAATACAAGGATATATATTTTCCCAAGGTTGAATACAAGCAAGAAACCACCGGTGATAACGCACAACTGCTGAATAATTATCCTTGGATAAGGTGCAAACATCAAAGTACTTAGGGAAGAAGTTTTGTAAAGACCGGGGATAAAAAAATCTTTTAAAACAATAATGCCATAACTGGCTGTAAAGAGCAATAAAAGCAGGTAAGTTGCAGGCTGCAGATAATACTTCAGGTGAAACAGGAAAGTAAAGGTACCTGTAAAATTAAGGTTGCCGATATGCGCAATCTGAATAAACATGCCTATTTGTACAAAAAGAAAAAACCCATAATGCACTATAAAAAAGAGAATAAAATAATAGCCGGACACAAGCGTTGATACGTTTTCACTTACCCAGTTTTCTTTCTTTTTAACAAGGGTTGTACCCCACATCATCAGCACATTATAAAAACCCATTATCATACTCTCCAAACAATAAACTAAAAATATTTCTTTTACATTCCAGCCCTTAAACCAAACTCCCCATAGTGGTACAAGGTTAACAAGTATTAACAAAATATCCGTATTGCTGAATCTGATTGTAAAAGATGATTTCAAAGTGTTGTATTTTTCTGTTTGTAATTTAAGACACTCAGATGACATTCTTATAAACGCCACCTTATTGTGAACCGTAATGAATAGCGGCGCATTTCAAATAATTATCCCTGAAAATATTCTTTTTAGTTAACTAATTTACCTTATCCAGTACTTCCTTCTGCCGGACAAGTGAAGGGTATACGAATAGCCGGCCTGACACAGCTGGTACCCTGCATCTTTCTGATGATCGCTTATATGTGTATTCTATTTATAAGGTAAATAGGATGGATGTAGTCCCGCCTGCGGCGGGGTGCTTCTTGCGGGGCGAAGAGGCCAGTGTTTCTCCCGCCGGGCCAGGTAAGCAGATGAAAATCAAAAAGCTTTAAATTGATTTGAGAAGCTTTTAAATTTAATGAAATATTCTCTCCTTCAGCAGGACCTGCTACTTGGATATGTTTGGACCATTTGCGTAGTCTATCAATAAAAAGGTTGACCACTTTTAACAGGTGGTCAACCTTTTTAATGTTAAGCTCAAAAAATATTGAGGGACGCCATGTTCTTGTCGCTGAACGACCAGGAGAATTGCTGCTTGCCTGTTTTCAGGTTAAAATCAAGCTGCTGCCCTTCCCTTCTTTCGATCTTGTAGATCTTAACATTGTCTTTGCTGTAGTAATTTGTATACAGGCTTCCTTCCTCTTTGTCCCTGACTTCAAATGCTACTTTCTGGTTCCCGGCGGTTACAGCTACCTGGAAGTAGAGATAGTCTGCATCCGCGCCCAGGAAACTCACAGCGAGTGGCTCTGCCGTTATTTCCTTACCGGAATCGGGTAATTGGTTTTTAATGGTACCTGCAGAAACACTGTTGTTCAGCAAGAGGATGGTCATGATTGCGATGGCGGTTGATTTGATTGTTTTCATTTTATTTGTTTTTTAATGGTTAATAAAATCATTTACCGGTTCAACTGTTTGAAACAGATGAGCATATTACGGCATACAGCAGCAGCAATGGTTGGTTGATATGGATGGCAGGCTTCGAAGAAACTCCGGCTGGAGTGTAGTATCGTCTGTATCGACGCAGGTTGGTCTTCTGACTAGTTAACCCCCGGAACAATAGGTAACAGCATGTTTACTTGTTCCTGTTTCTGATGCAAATGTAGGACTGGTTTATCTATGTCTGATAACAAGTTGATCCTTGTTTCATCATTGCAAGTACGTTAAGGAATTATTAAATCCCATGCTGGTAGGGAGTTTCATGCGAAGGAGCGTATGATGGCCAAAAAAATTGTCAAGCTATAATGGGATAGAATGTTGAAGGTTGAAATGGCCACCTTATTGAATGTATATACATCGTTAAGGGACCGATCTTCAAAGTTCAACTTTCAATTTCCTGAATCTGGGTAATTAAAAATATTTGGCACTTGTAAAATATTATTCCCTTTTATACGTTTTATAGTACCTCCGAACCCCTGAAAACTTGTCAATACAAGGCAAGGTTTAGATTCA
>JANYAL010000323.1 GCA_025361325.1 Bacteroidota bacterium | reverse complement strand
GGCATTTTTAAAATAGGCAGTTATATACTTTGATAACTACTTCACAAAAGTAAGTACTTTGTAAAACATAGTACATTGTTTTGTAGTGAACGGCAAAATGACTTGATATTTGGTTAATTGCAGGTTTAGAACGCAGAGAACATTGAAAAAGTTACAATCCGGATCCGGCCATATGCTTAGAAAGGAATTCGCCTTTTCCTAGCGATTATAATAAAGAAGATACCTGTCAACACCAGTAGTGAGGAAATTATTTCGGCCTGTGTTGGGTGAAATCCTGCTATGGAATAGGTGTTATTTACCCGTATTAATTCAATAGCAAACCTTTCTATTCCATTTAAAATGAGATATATGCCAAACATAATTCCTGGTATTCTAACTCTGTTTCGTATACTCCACAGAAAAAGGAATATAAAGGTACATAGGACTGTCTCGTAGTAGGGCGTAGGAAACACCGGTAAGGGAAGTGCCCTATTGTGCTCTTCGTCACATCCGGGTATCTGCACCCCATCTTTATTTACATTTTTTGGGTAAGTATAAGCAACCATCCAGGTCGGCAGGAAAGAAAGTGCCTTCAATGATTTACGTGGCACAAGGTCAAGGCTTTCATACTTCCTGTCGGTAACTCTTACTAAACTATCCTGCCCCAGGCTGCCTTTTTCTTTTACAGCTCCGTTAAGGTAATAAGTTGCATTTTGTGAAAGCCTGGTTTTAAATTCAGCCGGACTTGCCTCAACAACTTTCCCAGTGGAATCCGTGACGTAGGCACTGTTCACAATTCCCCAGTCGCCATCGCCGGCTACCTGGCAGCCAATACGGCCAACGGCATAGGCCAGGATCAGGGCAGGAGCTACGGCATCAAGCAGGTGTACCAGCTTTATCCCTTTTTTATAAGCATACCAGCAAATGGCAATGGCTGCTACGATCAATCCGCCGTAGTAAGTCAGTCCGCTTGCGGAAAACAACCGGCCAATTGGATCTTTTACAAAATCATTCCAGTTTTCCAGGTTATCGAATAATTTGGCGCCGAGGATACCAAATATCAATCCCAGGATGATGATATCTCCCACCCTGTCGTGTGGCCATATCCGCACATTCCTTCGTTCCGGTTCCTTCAGCTTTTGTTTGTTCTTATCCCACCATTTTAAGCCGGCTAACAGTACGGCGATCAGTAAGCCGCCGAGCAGGCTCCCTTCTTTCGAAAAAATATAGTCTTGCGCAGTAATATTTTCAGGCTTGCTGAAAAAAAGGCCGATGAGTTTAAACCCAAAAAGAAAACCAACCAGTGCGTTAATGATCAATTCAACAGCAGTTGCCGGTTTCCCCACCGTGATCATTTCTTCCCTCGGGGATAATAAGCCTTGTTTTTCTTTCCGCTGCAGTTCACGGCTCAATACCAATGCGGCCACAATAAACCCCATGGCCACCATTAACCCAAACGTATTTAAAAATTTAAGCTGCTCCCAGCTTACCCCAAACCAATCTTTAAATACATAATATAAATTCGGATACATGTTGCTCGCTGAGAATTAGGTTTACGTAAAATGATATGCAAGATATTCAATTATTCAACGCATTATCACGCACTTAAAATATGGCAAAAAAAAACTTCTGGTAACAGGAGGTTACGATATGGCCTATTATATTTTCGGAATAGATGGTGGAAAGGCCTTTAATTGCAGTACTGCTCAAAAGCGCCGATCAAATTCTGGGCGATCATCTGGGCGCTTCTGCCTTCAATATTATGCCGCTCGATCATATGCACTAGTTTTCCATCCTTGAACAATGCAATGGCGGGCGAAGAAGGCGGATAAGGCATCAGGTGCTCCCGGATCTTCCGCACGGCATCCGTATCAAATCCTGCAAAACTCGTGGTAATATGGTCTGGCTTTTTAGTGGTATTCATCACAGCCATCAATACTCCCGGACGGGCCGTACCCGCACTGCAACCGCATACCGAGTTGATCATGACCAGCGTGGTCCCCTTTTCATTCAATGTTCTTTCCACATCAGCGGCGGTCAACAGTTCTGAAAACCCATTTTCAGTTAACTCCTCTTTCATTGGAATTACGATTTCTTCCGGATACATATTTTTTTGATTTGGAAGCAAAATTAAGCAGTTCCGGCAACATATACATCGAAATATTTAAATGAATGTTTGATGGTTCCCCGTAAAATGAGTACAGGCAATTATGTCAGACTTAATTTTTATTCCGGGCCATTTTGTCGTTTAATGTGATCCGAAATCGCAAAACTGTCTTAAAAATTCTGTTGGAATATGGTTTGATGAATATATCCCGGAAACAAAATTCACGAACCTCAAAAAAATAATAGCTATGACATTTGTAAAAGTAAACAACCCGGTTCACAAGTCATTCGACGGATTGCTGAATGAATTATTCAATGAATTGCCCGCGACCTTTGGAAAGACCATGCGGGAAGACGTATTGAATTACCCTCCAGTCAATATCGTGGAGAAGCATGATTCATACGATGTGCAACTGGCTGCACCGGGCCTGGACAAACCTGATTTTACCGTAAAATTGGATGGCAATATTTTAACCATCAGCTCGGAGAAAAAGGAAGGAAAAGCTCCTGAAACAGAAAAGATGATAAGGAAAGAATTCAGCATCAAGCCATTTAAACGCAGTTTTACCGTTGATGAAAAAATTAATGCGGCGGGTATAAGCGCCCGTTATGAAAATGGTATTTTATTATTGGAACTCCCCAAAAAAGAAGAAGTGAGGCATGTCGCCAAAGAAATTGTTATTCAATAACGCAGTTGGTTTTCATAAACAAGTATACAGTTGGTTTTACCCCGTTATTCTTAACGGGGTATTTTTTTTAGCGGTTATATATATTAGTTACGGATTATGGATAAATTGCAGGAATTAATACAATTGACATTTGACCATTTTACCGATGACACAGGAAATCCATGAGACTGGAGGAATCACATTACGTACTGCGGCCAAAAATATTATTGCAGTCATTATACTGAACGCTCTTTCTGTTTTTGCGCTGGCACAATCCTATCCGGGCTATCATTCTTCGGCCTACACGGGCGTTTATGGGATATTGACCAACCCTGCGGACATACTCAACCACCGGTTCAGGGGAGATATTAATCTGGTCGGTATCTTCGCCCAACTTGGTAACAACCTGGTCAGTCTTAAATATAAAGTAAGCGAAGGCGATAATGTTATACGACCTGATCCCATTACCAAAGCGGGCAGGATGAACTTCAATACGGATGTTTTCGGCCCTTCCTTAATGGTACGCCTGTCCGATAAACATGCACTGGCACTTACCACAAGGGCGAGGGTGATGGCGAATATGAATGGTGTGGGCGCCAACCTGCTCAACCTTACCATCCAGGATTCCCTGGATGCATCCCTGATCAACGCAGATATTTCTGTGCGGAATACTTCCCTGCGGGTGCATGGCTGGACGGAACTGGCGCTTACTTACAGCCGGCAGGTAGGCATCTCGGATTTTGGTGTTTGGAAAGCGGGCATATCACTGAAATACCTGAGTGGCGTGGGTGCATTTTCATTCAGCACCAACAAATTGAACTTCACTTATAATGATTCCCTGGTTGACCCGGTCGACAATATGCCAAAACCCGCCATCACTAACCTGCGCGGGAATATCGTCTTGGGCTACACGAAGAATATGGACTCTTTGGGAGCAAATCTCAGCGATTATATCTCTTTTAAGAACCCCGGGTTGGGATTAGACATAGGTGTTAATTATGAATACAGGGATGAGATGCAGGTCTATGAAACGAACTACAGTGAAAGAACCCGAACTTATATCTGGAAGGTAGGGGCATCCATCACCGATATAGGTTTTATACGGTACAACAAGCAACTTACGGGGGGATTCACTACCGCGTTTTCGGGACAAACCTATTTCACGGAAAAATTAAAACTGCCTTCCGATTCAACCGGTATCCAGCAGATGGAAAACTATTATCAACGTCTTTTCAATGCACGTGCTGAACCTTCTGCCATTACCATGCAATTGCCTACGGCCCTCCATTTGACCTACGACAGGTTCTTCAACAGGTGGCTTGGGGTGCAGGCCCAGGTAAATATTCCCATCATGTTTTCTACTGTGGATCAATTTATCGGCACATACAATCCCCTTTCAGTGATCGTTACGCCAAGGGCAGAAATAAGCTGGTGCGGATTGTACCTTCCCATATCATACAATTCACTTTCTGGTTTCCAGGTGGGTGCGGCATTGCGTCTGGGGCCACTGGTCGTTGGTTCAGGTTCTATCATCAATACCAGGTTTCTGAACAAAACGAAAGGGATAGACGCTTATGTGATATTGCGCGTACCGTTCTTTGGCTATCGCGATTACAGGGAAAAGATCAGGGGGGAAAAGAATCACCTGAGCAAAAAAGAACGGCTGCTGCTGAGTTGTCCTTCAAATTAATATACCAGAGAACGGGAAAGATATTATTGTTCGCAACCATTCTTTCGCCGCGTATCAATGAGGTATTGTATCTTCCAAACATTATTGATCTTCACCAGTTGGAAGGAATCAACACCACAATGGGAAAATACGCCATTGAAATAGAACCTGTAAGGCGCCCATACGATGGCCAGGGGACCATCGATCTTTATCACATCATATACGATACGCTCATCGGCCGCCCCCTTCAACTGCTTGCTTATAAATTCAGCGAATTCATTAACGGCCTCATTTTGTACAACGACCTTTTCCGACGCGTCCCGGCTGATGGTCTGCAAAATGGCACTGTCGGCAAATGCATTTCTCAGTAAGACCGCATCGCTGTTCTTCATGCCTGCAAATAAGGTATTGATGACCGCTTTGACGGAATCCTCCGCGGTTTGGGCATGGGAAATGAATGATGAACAAATGAATGCAATGAAGATGAGATATCTTTTCATGAACTTTCGAAATTACTTGTTTAATAGCCCAATATCTTAAGCATGCTTTGTGCGGTTTGCTCTTTGGCATATACCCAGTCAACCAACTTCCCGTTTTTGTCGTGTCCAACGATGATATGTTTTGGTGAAGGGATGAGGCAATGTTTTATCCCGCCATAACCGCTGATCTGGTCCTGGTAGGCACCCGTATGAAAGAAACCGATATATAAAGGCTCGTGATTCTCGATCTTGGGAAGAAAGACCTCGTTAATATGTTCTTCAGAATCGTAATAATCATGGCTGTCGCAGGTAATACCGCCCAGAACCACCCGCTGGTATTCATTCTGCCACTTATTGATGGGCAGCATTAAAAATTTTTCACCAATACCCCAGGTATCGGGTAAGGTGGTGATAAAAGAAGAATCGATCATGTACCAGGTTTCCTTGTCATTCTGCATTTTCTGTCCAATGACACTGTAGATATGCGCCATACTCTCTCCCACAGTATAACTGCCGAATTCGGTAAAGATATTCGGCATGGGAACCTTGCTTTTCTTGCAGGCCACTTTGATATTGCGAACGATCTCATTGATCATGAACTGGTAGTCATACTCAAAGCCAAGCGAATGTTTGATGGGGAACCCCCCTCCTATATTGATCGAATCCAGCTCGGGACAGATCTTTTTCAACTGGCAGTACAGGTTGATCACCTTGTTCAGTTCGCTCCAGTAATAGATATCGTCCTTGATGCCCTTGTTCAGGAAGATGTGCAGCATTTTGAGCTGGAAGCGGTGTTCATTGCCTTCGATTTTATCTACATAAAATTCCAGGATGTCCTTTGCACGTATTCCTAATCGTGATGTATAGAAGGGAAAATTGGGCTCTTCATCCGCGGCAACCCTTATCCCCAGGTTGAAAGGCACTTTAACCGATTTGATATAAGCACGTAATTCATCCGTATTGTCCAGCACGGGGATCACATTTTTGAAACCGCCGTTGATCAGTCCGGCAATACGGTTGGTATAGGGCTTTTGCTTGTAGCCGTTACAGATGATGTAGATATCCTTGTTTATCTTCTTTCTTTCATACAGTTTTTTGATGATGTCGATATCATATGCATAAGAAGTTTCGAGGTGGATCTCATGCTTCAGGGTTTCTTCCACGATGAAGGAAAAATGGGAGCTTTTCGTACAATAGCAGTAATTATATTTTCCTTCATACTTATGTTTCTTAAAGGCCAATGCAAACATTTTCTTTGCCTTCGTGATTTGCATGCCGATCTTGGGAAGGTAGGTGAGTTTCAGCGGGGTGCCGTATTTGTCGATCAGCGCTTTTACATCCAGCCCATTGTATTGCAGGTATTCGTCCTTTACTTTAAAATCCTCCTGGGGGAAGTTAAATGTTTGCTGAACCAGGTCGTTGTAGGTATTGTTCATTTTTGTAATGAAATTGATATATTGAATACGCTTCGCTTAAAAGACAAAAATACATAATTGGAATAAACCCGGGCTAAAAATTTAAACACAGCATATAACTTTGAACAATAGGAATTATCTTATACTTTGTACCATCAACCAAAACTAAAGACCATGAAAAAACTTGCTGTTGTACTACTTGTAGTTACACTATTAACTGCTTGCGGCGGAGGCCTTGACGGAAAAAAACTGGCAGATGAAAATTGTGATTGCCAAATGAAGGCCAATGCAATGGATGCCCAGGATCCTAAAAGAACAGAAGCACAGAATGATTGTATCAAAAAAAATACAGCGGCATG
>JANYAL010000307.1 GCA_025361325.1 Bacteroidota bacterium | reverse complement strand
TAATGACCAATTATCGGCTCAAGGTAATGGTTTTTTCTAAAAATCAGTTACTTTCGGAGTCTAAAACACTTTTCCCTTTCTTGCCTGATTTTAAAAAATACAACGAAACTGAATTGGTTTTGCTATTGCAGGCCAGGGACCAACAGGCTTTCTCCTACCTGTATGATAACTATGCTGCAGCACTCAATGGGGTGATATGTAAAATGGTGGAGGACCGGCAGATCGCAGAGGATATTTTACAGGAAGCATTTTTGAAGATCTGGAATAATATCCAGCGGTATGATGCAGTCAAGGGAAGATTATTCACCTGGATGCTGAATATTGTCCGGAACCTTACCATCGATACGCTTAGAAGCAAGGGGTATAACAAACAGACAAAAATCTCCGGGGATGAAAATACCGTAAGTAACTATACAGCAGATAGCAGGGGCTCGGAACGTTTTGATGTGATGGACTTGCGTAAGCAATTGCTTAACCTGCGGCCAGAACAACGTCGCCTCATTGACCTTGCCTATTTTCAGGGGTATACGCAGGAGGAGATCTCAAAAGAAATGAATATACCTTTGGGTACGGTTAAGACGAGGATACGGGCAACCATGCTGGAACTGAGAAAAATAATAAATTAAGCGCTGATTGAAACCTGAAGAGATCATATTATCCGGCTTGTTAGAGCTTTACTGCATGGGGCTTTGTTCCCCTGCGGAAAGCAATCAGGTAAAAGCCTGGGCAGAACAATACCCGGTGGTTGCTTCCGAGATCGATTCCATACAGTCGGCCTTGGAAAGTTATACCCGGGCACAAGCTGTACAACCTGCGGAATCAGTCAAGGAAAAACTCTTTTCCCATATCCGGGAGCAACAAAAAAATCTGGTATTTGATAATAAGGTAAGCGATTCAGTGGTGCTGAAGAATATCCCGGTTCGTTCTATCACTTCCCGGTGGAGATGGACCAGTGCTGCTGCCACTGTTTTGTTCATAGTCAGTGCTGCCATGGGGGTATTCTATTATAATAAATATACTGTTACCAACAATGACCTGGCATCGGTCCGTAAGGAACTGGAAGATGAAAGGACCAAGAGTAGTGACATGAAACATGATATGGATATCGTTCACAACCCTTACAGCATGCCCGTAGTGGTAAAAGGAATGGAACAGATGCCCGATGCCACCGCAAAGATTTTCTGGATGCAGAATACCGGAGAGGTAATGATTGATGCTAGTAATCTGCCCGATGTACCTCCCGGTAAACAATACCAGTTCTGGGCCATAGTTGATGGTACACCGGTAGACGGCGGAATGATCATCACCAATGATAAAGGCATCAAGTTCAGGATGCAGAAGATGAAAGCTTTCGGCAGGGCACAGGCCTTTGCTATTTCTCTTGAGAAAGCAGGGGGTAACCCCAAACCCACTACTGTTGTCAGCATGGGAAAGATATGATCGTTATTTTATTACACCTTCTCTTTACATCCATCACTTTTTAATTTCATCCACTTGATTAGTTCTTGAAAATCTTTACTGACTTGCCAGTATAGAAATTAGTTCAATAAAAGAAATCCGGTATATTCCTTTCCTCGTATATGGTTACAACTAATAATCAAAAAAACAATTTATGAAAAAGGTAAAACAATTTTTAGCTATCGCCATTACAGTTATTTCTTCACAAATGGCGTTTGCACAAATGAATGACATGGCTGATAACACGATCATGGTAGGAGGGGCTGCCATGTTCCCATCAAAGAACATTGTAGAGAATGCTGTGAACAGTAAGGAACATACAACACTAATAGCTGCTGTCAAAGCCGCAGGGTTGGTAGAAACACTGGAAAGCAAAGGACCTTTCACTGTATTTGCACCCACCAATGCGGCGTTCGATCTGTTGCCCGCAGGAACGGTGGATAACTTGCTGAAACCGGAGAACAAATCCTCATTAACAACGGTATTGACTTATCATGTTGTATCCGGTAAATACAATTCAACAGACCTGGTCAAAATGATCAGTGACGGTCATGGTACTGCTATGCTGAAAACAGTAGCCGGACAAGAACTGAAGGTTAAAATGAAAGGTGAAAAAATCATCATTACCGATCAGGCTGGGGGAAAGGCCTTCGTGACCATTAAAGATGTGAACCAGAGCAATGGGGTTATACATGTCGTAGATCATGTGTTACTGCCTCGGATGTAAGAAATCCTATACAAAATAAAGAGCCCCGAGCAGTAAAATGCACGGGGCTCCTTGTATTTCAATATTTCATCAATAAACAGTTGGAACACCACCCATCCTGGTGCCATAATTATTGTAGATCGATAAATTTCCATCCTGATTGTCCTGTGCACCGAGGTAACCGATACGGGTATTTCCCTTATTATATACACTGATCCTTCCGCCAGCCGACTGTGCTTCCAAAAATATACTTCCCAGATCGTTTGCATACAAAGATAAACTGCCTCCGCCATTCGTTACTTCTGTTATCCAGGCGATCTTTTTGGCATTATGGTCATTGATTTGCAGGTAACCTGCATTACCGATTATGGACCCGGCCTCCATTATCTCTTTCTCTTCGGAGTTATACAAAGCCATATATCCGCCGCCTTCTGTGATCTTAGTCACTTTGAAATTCAGTTTTCCGGTCTTGTCAAAGGTATTGATGGCACCGGCGCCGCCTTCGGAAGTAAACAGTCGAACGAGCCGCTGGCCAGACTGGGAAAAGGTTACCACCTCGCCATTATCCTTTTCTTTATTCAGTAACAATAATACATTACCATCGTCATCCACCACCTGGAAGGCCTTTGCTTTGATCAGGTCAGGCACCTCAGTTTTTTTACCTGATGACATTAACATAAAGGTGAAAAGGGTAATGACCGCTGCACCGAAAAATATGCGGTAAGCCTTCAGGCTTCTTTCCAGCCTGGAAATTCTTTGCTCGATCTGATTCATATTATCTGTTTTTTTTTAATGAAGTTAAATTATAGCATAAAGAAACGAATTAGTTGCAAATAATCCTATACTACCTAAAAGTTATTTTACCCGGTCAGGAGAGAATACACGGCGGTATCTTTGTATGTCCCCCTGAAATAATAGTTTTCTTTGAAATAAGCCTCACGGGAAAAACCAGTGCTCTCCAGAAGGGCTGCTGAAGCAATATTATACGGATCGATCCTTGCTTCGATACTGTGCAATTGCATCGACACAAAACCATACCTGCAAACGGTTCGGAGCGCCTCTTTCATAATTCCCTTGTTCCAGTGTGTAGGATCCAGTATATACCCAATCTCGGCCCTTTGATGTTCTTTTTGTATATGCCAAAAACCGATGGTACCGATCAGTTTTTCAGGTTCCAGGGGTAGGCAGATCACCCATAAGAGTGCTTCGTTTTTTTCATACATTCCGGTAATGCTGTTGATCAGTTCTTCCGCTTCCTGTACAGTGATCATCATCTCTCTGCTGATGAACCGCATGACCAGTTCATTGGAACGAAGATCAAACAATACTGGGGCATCCTCCAGGATTATTGGACGTAATAGTAATCGTGTTGTTTGTATAACCGGAAAAAGAGAAAACCCGGGATCATCCATGTATAAAAGTATTAGCAGTTTTGATTTTTAAGGGCATTATAAATAATTCTGTTGCAGGGTATACTTACCGAATACCCTTTAACTTTTTCCTGTTTTGAAGATAGGTTTCAAAGGCTAATAATCCATAGCTACTCAGGTTCTGTTCTTTGGTGAGCATACTCTTTTGTGCACTTAAAACACCATACCTGATGTCGTTGAATCCATCAATGGTATGTGCATCGGGATCGATGGAGATCAGTACATTCTTTTCCAGGGCTCTGTCAATATGCCGCCAGTCTATATCGAGCCGACTCGGATGTGCATTCAGTTCTATCGCTACCTTGTTGGCAGCACAGGCATCGATGATCTTATCATGATCTAGGGGGTATCCTTTCCGGCTGAGCAAAAGCCTACCAGTCATATGACCCAGGATGGTAGTATAGGGGTTCTCGATGGCAGCCATCAATCGCATCATGGCTTTTTCCTCAGTCATCTTGAGGTTGCTGTGTATGGATACAATTACCAGGTCGAAAGTGGACAAAATACTATTGCTATAATCCAGATTTCCGTCATTTAGTATATCGCATTCTATACTTTTGAATATTTTAAAAGGGTTAAACTGTTTATTTAACTCGTCGATATTTTGGTGTTGTACCGCAATCCTTTCTTCGCTCAGGCCTTTGGCATAAAAGGCACTTTTGCTGTGGTCGCTTATTACCAGATATTCAAAGCCCTTCTCCCTTG
>JANYAL010000306.1 GCA_025361325.1 Bacteroidota bacterium | reverse complement strand
CGAAAAGAAAAATTTCCGGACTGGTCTGAATATGTTGTGCTTTTACCCGGTAATAAAGTTATAGTTGCTCCTTCCAGGGGCTGGCGGTTTACTGCATCAAACACTTTACCCCTTATGGCATTTTGTGCATAAGAAATCATTTGTACGCCAGTTAATACAAGGGCTATTAACATAGTATTTTTCATAAAAATGATATAAGGCAGTTTATAAGAACAGCAAAGAATTTCTCCTTTGCTGTTCAATTAATAGTTTTACCAGGGAGATGCGAGATAAGGAAAGGAGGCAAGAAACGCTTTGTCGTTACCATTGACATGATCACTGGTCAATGTTGGATTAGCAGCACCGGCAGGCCCCCCGAATATCAGTATCAGTTCCACATCAATCACGTCGTCTCCCAGAGCCCTCCCGGTCAATACATTGGTGCCATCGTAAAAACTGGTTACGCCGGTAGTAGATACGCCCAATACATCATTTACCAGCACCCCGGTAAATGCATCTGCATTCAGTGTCAGCAAGTTTGTAGTATACCCGGGGTTTAATGCCAGTAATTGTGTTTTCATCTTATTGGTGAACAGGGATGGCATTTGTGAGGGTATCGTAGTATTGAAAGAATCTTTCGCGGCTGCATTGATGAATACAGTATTGATGGCCGGCCTCCCCATCTGGTCCTGCTGCTGATAATATACTGTAGCGGCAGGTGTGGAATCACTCTTTTTGCAGGATGATGCAATCAAACCGATGCAAAAGGTAATGGACAAATATTTTATGGTTGTGTTCATTGTTAGAATTTTAAAATAGTATAAGAATTAAATTTTCTTTTTTGTGGTCAGCCACACATTGAGCGAACCACTGCCGCCCAACATGGACTTGGGTAGTTCCACCACAACGCTTAATACATTGGTACCGGCAAAATGGTCCGTACCCGGATTGTTGAAACCGGTAGCCATTCCTGCAATGATCTTTTTGTACTGGTCCAGATCAAAGAAGAAAGGATCATCCCTGGGACCGGCGAATAATTTGATGCCCGCTGCACTGGTGCTGGTAGTAGGTGTGGTTGCACCATACGGCGTAACCACCACGGAAGCAGTTGCAGCGCCTTCTATTTTACTGCGCAAGCCGGTTGTTGAAGGAGCTACAGGACCATATACGACCATACTGTTGGAAGCTGCATCGTATTTGCACTGAATAACAAGGTCCTCCACCTTATCGCCATTATTGTCGATATTGAATTGAATAAGTGTATTCTCATCAAATTTGGCGGCACCGGTTGAACCGGGTGAAAGCAGACCCTGCGTATTGGCAACCAATACCAGGTTGTTCGGGTCCTGTGCCCGGAAAGCATACAGATCGGTGATGTCGGTTGATTGCCCCGTAACCGAAGGAGAATCAATGTGGTCGGCAGCATACAAGATCCCACCGGTAATGAATACAGACAGGATGGCCACTGCCAGCAATAGTTTTTTACGTTTCATTGTAAATGATTTAAATTAGTTAAGTGTAATAGTTTTCAATCAGCTGATAACTTACCCAATTACGTAACAAGGTTATTCTTGGATTTACTTAACAAGTATAATTTTATAAATACCTGATCTTCCTCCCGTTTTTTAAGTAATAATAAATAGCTCTATTTTTGGATGAATTATTAAACCTTAATTTATTATTATGCCGTATTGGTTAGTAAAATCAGAACCTGCTGCTTATAGCTGGGAGCAATTTGTAAAGGATAAACAGACCTGTTGGAGCGGTGTACGCAACTATGCCGCACGCATCAACCTCAAAGCCATGAAGAAAGGGGATGAGGTGCTTTACTATCACAGCAACCAGGGCGTAGCCATCGTAGGCATCGCAAAAGTGGTGAAGGAATTTTACCAGGACCCCACAACCGATGATGCCGCCTGGGTGGCGGTGGATATAAAAGCAATAAAGAAATTAAAGAACCCGGTTTCATTGGATCAAATCAAAAAAGACAAACGCCTGGCAGTAATGGACCTGGTGCGACTGGGAAGACTTAGTGTGCAAACCGTGAAGCCGGAAGATTGGGAGATCATTATGGAGATGTCGGGGGAGAAATAGATTGTTGTTCCGATCTGAAAATACGACCTGCAAAAAAAGATTCGAAATTTAATAACCATTCTCCATAAACCAGGCATCATATTGACACTAAGCCACCAGGATTTTCAACCTGCTGTGTATTTCAACTTTGTGACTTAATGCCTGTAGGGCCATTCTATTTATCCGCTTACACCGTTTCCATTATTTTTGCAGGGTAACAAACCAATTGTACACCAACCGCTGTGCAAAGTTGTCATCTTATATTACCATGTCATTAAGAAAACACATCCTTGTCCTTACCGGGGCCGGTATAAGTGCTGAGAGCGGTTTAAAGACCTTCCGGGATAGTGACGGACTATGGATGGGTTATAAGGTAGAGGACGTGGCCACTCCGGAGGCATTTGAAAAGGATCCGCAATTGGTGCTGGATTTCTATAATCAGCGACGAAAAGATGTAGCTGCTGCCCAACCCAATGCAGCGCATGTTGGTTTGGCGGAAATGGAAAAAGACCACGATGTTACTATTATCACCCAAAACATAGATGACCTGCACGAAAGGGCAGGCTCCGCCCATATTATCCATCTGCACGGTGAGATTTTCAAAATGCGAAGTACTATCAATGATCACTTGCTGTATGACATAAGGGGCGATATTCACCTGGGCGATACGGCAGCAGATGGCAACCAGCTCCGCCCGCATATTGTATGGTTCGGGGAGGCCGTGCCCATGATGGCCCGGGCTATGGCAGCCATACAGTTTGCCTCTCATTTCGTAGTGATCGGCACTTCCCTGCAGGTATACCCGGCAGCATCACTTCTTCGCTATGCACCACACCATATCCCTAAATATATCATCGATAAGAAAATACCGTCAGCTGGCAACTATCCGAATATGCATTTGATAGAAATGCCCGCAACAGCAGGAGTGGGGGAGTTGAGGAAATTGCTTGCCAATATCTAAAGCCGCTGTCAAAAATGATATTTGATCACCTATTCACGGGCACACAAGACTTCCGTCGTAGCATAATAATAATTCTAATTGATTGACTCGGTAAAACAGATACCCAGGGCTTCCAGCTCTTTCAGAACCGGTTCATAGATCTCTTTACGGGTAGGGATATGCAATCCCCGCAGGGCGATCTCACTATTCAGGATCAGTTTGGCAGCAATGCCCAGGGGGAGCCCAACGGTCTTTGCCATAGCGGTTCGCATACCATCATCCCCTGTTACCAGGAGGCTGCTGCTGACCGACCTGGCATGACCGCTCTTATCGGTATACCCGAATTCATGCAGCATAACGATCATATCCCTGTCCTGCGGCTGCATGGCCAGTTTTTTCTCAACCAGGTACTGGAGGATATCTGCAGATACACGGACGTTTCCGGGAA
>JANYAL010000275.1 GCA_025361325.1 Bacteroidota bacterium | reverse complement strand
ATTGGTTCCCGGTTCTCCCCAGATTACCGGTCCGGTGGTATAATTCACCTGTTTCTTGTTCCGGTCTACCGATTTTCCGTTGCTTTCCATATTGCCTTGCTGAAAATAAGCGGAAAACCGGTGCAAGTACTGGTCATACGGTAATATTGCTTCGGTAGTGGAGCCAAAGAAATTTGTGTACCAGGTGCCGATCATGGCCATGATGACGGGTATATTTTTTTGAAATGGGGTATTGACGAAATGAAGGTCTGCCTGATGTGCCCCTTTGAGTAGCGATTCAAATTGCTCATAACCAATGGTAAGTGCGATGGAAAGGCCAATAGCACTCCATAAACTGTACCTGCCGCCTACCCAGTCCCAGAATTCGAACATGTTCGCAATATCGATTCCGAATGCGGTAACTGCCTGATCGTTGGTGGATAAAGCCACAAAATGACGGGCAATGTATTTCTCTTCATTTGCAGCCTGTATGAACCAATTCCGGGCAGTATAGGCATTAGTCATGGTTTCCTGGGTAGTAAAGGTCTTTGAAGCGATGAGGAATAGAGTTTCCTCGGGATTAACCCTTTTTAATGTTTCGGCAATATGTGTACCGTCCACATTGCTTACAAAGAAGGTCTCAATACCCTTTATCCAGTAAGGTCTAAGCGCTTCTGTCACCATTACAGGCCCCAGATCGCTGCCACCGATCCCAATGTTAACAATGTATCTGATCTGTTTTCCGGTATATCCTTTCCAGTTGCCCAGGTGAATGTTATCTGCAAAGGTTTTCATCTGTTCCCGAACTCTATTAATACCGGGTAAAACATCGGTGCCGTCAACATAAACAGGGAGTTGCCTGAAGTCCCTGGAGGCGGTATGCAATACTGCCCGGTTCTCTGTTTCGTTGATCTTTTCTCCGTTAAACATTGCTTTTATGGCTTCCCCGAGACCACATTCATGAGCAAGGCCAAGAAGGAATTCCATCGTTTTACCAGTAATGCGGTTCTTGGAATAATCGAAAAGGATATCATTGAGGGTCAAAGAGAAATTGTCAAAACGTTTCGGATCGTTGGCGAATAGTTCACGCATGTGCAATTTGCCAATTTCAGTATGATGCTGCTGCAGCGCCTGCCAGGAGAGGGTTAAAGTGGGATTTATTTTTGGGAACATGCTGGTTCAATTACATGGATTCTATAATTCGTATTAGATTGTTGATCATTTCTTCCGTTACATCAAGGTGGGTGACCATCCTTACCTGTGTAGCAGAAATGGGCAGGCACAATATTTTATGCTGGTGGAGTTTATTGCAGAACTCCTTAGGGGTGAATGGTTCATGAACTTCAAATATGAGGATATTTGTCTCTACCGGCATTATTTTACCAATGAAGTCCTTTTTGGCAAGTGCATCGGCGATCTTTTCAGCTTGGCTATGATCTTGTTGCAATCGTTGTATATTGTATTTCAATGCATAGATTCCTGCAGCCGCCATATAACCTGCCTGCCGCATTCCACCACCAAATACCTTGCGTACCCTTCTGGCTTTATGAATAAAGTCCTTTTTTCCTAACAACAGGCTACCTACAGGTGCACCGAGCCCTTTACTCAAACATACCGATATGCTGTCAAATATTTGTCCATATTCTTTTGGGTTTTCATTCTTTCTGACCAGTGCATTCCATATCCTTGCCCCGTCCAGATGTAATCTTAAATTATTTGTTAAACAAACTTCTTTAATTAATTGAATATCATTGAAATTATAACAACTTCCGCCGCCCCGGTTAGTGGTATTTTCAAGACTAACAAGGCTTGACTTGGCTTTATGGGGGTCTTCCGTATTATTGATAGATTCAGCAACCTGATCTGCAGTGATCCTTCCTCTATCCCCCTCTAGTGGTTTCACCTGGCAGCTGCTGTTGAATGCAATCCCGCCCCCTTCATAGATGAATACATGGCTCATTTTATCGCACATTACTTCATCACCCGGTTGAGTATGGCATTTGATGGCGATCTGGTTAGTCATGGTGCCACTAGGACAAAACAATGCGTTTTCCATGCCAAACAAATTGGCTGTCAATGACTCGAGCTCATTGACGGAGGGATCTTCCCCAAAAACATCATCGCCTACAGGTGCTTTGAACATGGCTTCAAGCATGGCTGGTGAAGGCTTGGTAAATGTATCTGAACGCAGGTCAGTAATCATACTGTAAAGATAATGTTGGTGTACTAAGATGCCAATTATAGGTTAGAATTCTGTTTAATATACACCGCATATCAAGGATATTTTATCCACCATTCATCCCTTTTTTTACACTTTAACTATGAATTCAGGGTTTTTTGACATAACTTTGCACACTTATTTTTTGGGAATCTTGCTGAATTAACCAATCTTTTGCAACCTTTTCCTTAGAAAATATGTCTAATATTAATATCAATTTTGTATTTAATTTAAATAAATGAGGCAACTTAAGATCGCAACGCAGATCACGAACCGGGATTCACAAGCTGTAGAGAAATATCTACAGGAAATTTCAAAGATATCCATGATCACGCCCGAGGAGGAGACTATATTGGCCCAGAAAATTAAAATGGGTGACCAGCGCGCATTGGATAAACTTGTACAGGCCAACCTGCGTTTCGTGGTGTCTGTGGCAAAACAGTACCAGCACCAGGGGCTTTCACTGAGCGATCTGATCAATGAAGGGAACCTTGGACTTATAAAAGCCGCACAGCGATTTGATGAGACAAAGGGCTTCAAATTCATTTCTTATGCGGTATGGTGGATCCGTCAGTCAATACTTCAGGCCCTCGCTGAACAGGGCAGGCTGGTCCGACTGCCCCAGAACAAGATTGGTACTTACAACAAAGCTAATAAAGCATATATGGCTTTTGAACAGGAGCATGAGCGGGAGCCGAGCACAGAGGAACTGGCCGAATTACTCGAAATGAGCGAAACTGAGATCAATAATATATTCCAAAGCAACACCCGGCATACTTCATTGGATGCACCCGTACACGAAGCGGAAGATGTGGCCATGGGCGACCTTTTGAAAGGAGCCGATGAAACGGA
>JANYAL010000273.1 GCA_025361325.1 Bacteroidota bacterium | reverse complement strand
CCCCGTTTCTACGGGGGCTTATCTTTTACAGCTATTTGCCGGATGATAAAGTTCAATGTGTTATAAATAGCCTGTCCGCAATATAAAAAGATCATTCCCCTTTCTCCATATTGAACAAGCCTTCTACGAATAGCTGTTTGTCAAATACAAGCAGGTCTTCCGCCTTTTCACCCACTCCAATGAATTTAACCGGTATCTTGAACTGGTCTGCAATAGCCAGCACCACACCCCCCTTAGCAGTCCCATCCAGTTTGGTGATGGTGATGGCACTAACAGCCGTGGCTGCTGTGAAGTGCTTGGCCTGTTCCAGTGCATTTTGCCCTGTACTGCCATCCAGTACCAGCATCACTTCATGTGGGGCATCGGGAATGACTTTTTGGATCACCCTTTTAATCTTGGACAGTTCATCCATCAGGTGGACTTTATTGTGAAGCCTGCCAGCTGTATCGATCAGGATGAGATCAACATCCCTTGCTACGCCACTATTCACCGTGTCAAAAGCCACGGCAGCAGGATCGCTCCCCATTTCTTTTTTTACGATGGGC
This sequence comes from Bacteroidota bacterium, assembly GCA_025361325.1. Lineage (GTDB taxonomy): Bacteria > Bacteroidota > Bacteroidia > Chitinophagales > Chitinophagaceae > Ferruginibacter. The sequence goes on along the minus strand of JANYAL010000273.1, from coordinate 5,681 downwards.
ACACCGGTACGTTCACTCCAGATGGTAAGCTGGTCTACCGCGGCGGCCCGGAAGGTATCAGCAGCCCCCAGCAGGACCGATTTCCCGGCCAGGCTGAAATTATGAGCCATCTTGCCAATGGTTGTGGTCTTACCCACCCCATTAACACCTACAACAAGTATGATATGGGGCTTATGACCTGCAGGAAGTTCATAATGCTGATAACTATTGCCGTCGGGTGCAGTCACCAGTATCTCCCGGATCTCTTCCTTGAGGATCCTGTTCAACTCGGAAGTATTAAGGTATTTATCCTTCGCCACCCTTTGTTCGATGCGATCAATGATCTTGACCGTTGTAGTGATCCCCACGTCGGCACTGACAAGTGCCTCCTCCAGGTTGTCCAGCACCTCCTCATCAACCTTGCTCTTTCCGGCTATGGACTTTGTTATTTTGCTTAAAAACCCTTCCCTTGTCTTTTTTAAACCCTGCTCCAGGCTTTCCTGCTGTTGTTTTTTGCCAAATAATTTATCGAAAAGACCCATGGTTGATATATTTTACGGATAAATGATACCGAATACTGGATGTTGTAACTTGCTGTTATAAAAATACTCAGGAAAGTTGGCCCTAATCCAGTAACCTATCCCATTCATACCCTATTAATTAAAAAAAGCCATCCTGGTATACAGAACAGCTCTATTATAAATAATTCATACCGGAATATCAGCTTCCCAGAAATTCTTTGATCTTGTCTTTGTGAACAATGGCTTCCTTGAAGGTATAAGAACCTGTCTTGGGGCTGCGCAGTGTACGGATCACTTTTGTATAGTTCTTGGCATCTGCTGCCGCTTTCTGGTCCTTGGTCTTTATAGCTGTTTTTGCTGCTTTTGCCATGGTGGTATATTTGAAAATTTAAAATTGGTAAGTCAGAAAATAGGTGCAAAGGGTGTTTCCCATTTACTTATTTCACCTTTGACTATTTATTATTTGATCTCTTTATGAACCGTTACCTTTTTTAGGATGGGGTTAAATTTCTTTAATTCCATCCGCTCAGGGGTATTCTTCTTGTTCTTGGTGGTTATGTAACGGCTGGTGCCGGGTTTACCACTGGTCTTATGTTCGGTACATTCCAGTATCACCTGTACCCTGTTGCCTTTCTTTGCCATTATAGTTCAATTTGAAATTGTGATAATTTGTTGATCATATTATACTTTCTCCCCGGCAGCACGCATTTTCTTTACCACGGAATAGAGGCCATTTTTATTGATCGTACGGATGGCTTCTGTGGAGACCTTGAGGGTCACCCATTTATCTTCTTCGGCCAGAAAATAACGCTTGGTCTGCAAATTGGGTAAAAACCTGCGTTTGGTCTTAATATTCGAGTGCGATACCTTGTTTCCGGTGATCGGCTTCTTTCCTGTTACTTGACAAACTCTGGCCATAGTGCTGATTTTTGGACGGCAAAGGTAAGGTTTTATACGAATAAATACTACCCTGCGTATATAAATTTTTAGCTTTTAACCTAATTATCTCCCCAATTCCTGTTTGCCTGTTAATAAATATACCTTTGAACCCATGTTCACACACAAAAAAGTGCTTTTTTCTCTGTTAGCCTTATTCACTTCATGCTGTACCCGGGCAACAGCCCCTCCCCAGGTAGAACTGAAGAAAGGGCTGGTTATCAAGTCCTCAGTATTCATAAAGACTGCATTTTACGTCATCAATGGTACAGATTCACTCAACGAACCCGTGATTATAATCAGTGGAAATAATATTACGGTGGATTTTAATAATGCAGAATTGCACGGCAGCAATGACAGGCAGTTACCCAACAGGTTCTACGGACTGGCACTGCTGATCAAAGGAAATAATATTACGCTCAAACATGCCAGGATCAGTGGTTACAAAGTGGCTGTCATGGCCTGCGCGTGCAGAGACCTGAGGATCGAATACTCCGATTTCAGTTATAATTTCCGGCAGCACTTGCAAAGTGACTGGCTGAAAGAAGATGTCAGTGACTGGATGAGCTATCACCATAACGAGCAAGACGAATGGCTGCGCTACGGGGCTGGAATATATTTGAAGGACTGCACAGGTTGCAACATAAACAATAACAAGATCATTGGGGGTCAGTGCGGGTTGATGATGATGCGGTGCAATGAGGGGATGATATTCGACAATGATTTTTCCTTTAATTCCGGGATAGGTATCGGGCTGTACCGCAGCAGCAGGAATAATATCCTGCACAATAAACTGGATTTCAATGTACGGGGTTACAGCCACGGATTCTATTACCGGGGGCAGGACAGTGCAGGCATACTGGCCTTTGAACAATGTAATGATAATAGCATTGCTTTCAACAGTGTTACCCACAGCGGCGACGGTTTCTTTTTATGGGCCGGGCAAACCACCATGGACAGTGGTGAAGGCGGATGTAACGGGAATGTTCTCTATAAGAACGACTTCTCCTATGCCCCAACAAACGGTGTGGAAGTAACCTTTAGCAGGAATACCATCCGGGAAAACATCATCAGGGAATGCGACAACGGCATCTGGGGCGGATACAGCTGGGGAACCAGTATCATTGGTAATCTCATTGAAAAGAACAATACCGGAATTGCCATTGAGCAGGGACAGAAAAATGCCATCAATGACAATCTTTTCCGGGATAATATAAAAGATGGAATAAAACTCTGGGCCCGGAAAACACAACCACCAGACTGGGGGTATGCCAATAAACGCGATACAAGGAGCAGGGATTACTGGATTACAAATAACAGATTTGAGCATGAGAACAATGCCATACAAGTTACACGTACAGACAGTATCATGATACTTGACAACAACTTTACGCTTTGTAAGAAACAACTTAAAACGGATACTACCGTAACAAGCCTGGTCTCGGGGAATAGACAAATGGACTACCAGTTCTTACCAAATAAACTGCCTCCTGTGATCAATACCTGGAAAAGATCATCCATCCCGGCCGCGAATTTTCAAAAAGGACGTAACCAGATGCGCATCACCGAATGGGGGCCTTATGATTTCAAGTATCCGATCATCTTCCTGAAGCAAATAGACAGCAATGGCATCTATCACTTTGATGTACTGGGGCCAAAAGGAACATGGCGCATTGTGGATACTAAGGATATCAGTGATCTGTCTGCAAAAGAAGGCAGTTTCCCGGCTTCAATCACAGCCAGGAGAACAGGTACTGATGTACAATTGAATGCTGCTTTCAGCGGGGAAAGATTCACAGATCAATTCGGAAAAGAACAGATGGCCCGGGCCCCTTACGCTTTTTCTTTCCGGGATTTCCAGCCCGAGATTGACTGGACGGTGAACTGGTTCAGCTGGGATACACGGCACGACCCCAATAAAGACTATGTAAAATTCAAAACTGTCTTCAGCAACCCGCCCTTAAAAACAGAACATACTAGAAAGATCGCCTATACCTGGTGGGGAGAGATAGGCCCGCACCTGCCTGCCGATTCATTTGCCACGGTGGCCGTGGCCACCATTGATGTGAAGAAAGGAAATTACCAGATCGGTGTTACAGCCGATGACCTGGTGAAAGTATTTGTGGATGGCAGGCTGGTGATCGATTTCTGGGATGTTACCCAGTACAAAAACGATGAAGACGCACACCATGACGCAACAGTGGCCCTGAACGGCAGGCATGAAATACGGATAGAACATGTTGAAAACAGCGGGTATGCCACCCTGATATTCAGTTTAAAACCTTTATAAACCAATGCCGGGTACCGGAAAGAAAAGCTGCGCTATGACTTCTTCCCGCCTGCCCGGTGAAATTTAAATAAAAGAAAAAGTATGACAACACATGACGTGAAAACGGTTTTCAATGAAGGCATGTCCTTTACAGCCCATATCAATGGCCATGAGATACGAATGGATACTTCAACGGACGACGGGGGGCAGGACAGTGGCCCAAGCCCCAAGCGCCTGATGCTGGCTTCCCTGGCAGGCTGCACCGGAATAGACATTGTTTCCATACTGAACAAAATGAAAGTGCCTTTCAGTGATCTCAACATCATTGTACATGCAGCACTCAGCAATGAACACCCGAAGATCTACAACATGGTAAAGATCAGGTATAAGATAAAAGTGGCTGAAACAGACAAACCAAAGATGATCAAGGCGGTAAACCTCTCCACGGAAAAATACTGCGGCGTGTTTGCCATGTTCTCAGCATTCGCAAAGATGGATACGGAGATCGATTACATCTAACCAAATATGCTTTCACCCTTTGTAAATCGCCTGCACAACAGTTACCCTGTGGTCTTTTCCTTCCTGTACAGGTGGTACATCCTGGCCATTTGAAGCACAATGGCAAGCAGTATCAGGGCGGCCCCATAATAAAAAGCCGTTTTCAGGTGCTCGTTCTCCTGAAAGAAGAGGAAAGCGAGTATGATGCCATACACCGGCTCCAGGTTATACGTGAGGTTGGCGGTGAATGCAGTGATCTTTTTTAGGGCATTCAGCTGCAGATCAAAACTCAGCACGGTACAAAACCAGGCCAGGATCAATAACCAGAACCAGTCGTACCCGGTGGGTAGATAATTACCGGCGGGGAAAACAAGCAGGTATAGCGGTACCATTAGCGTTAAAGTCACCAATCCCCCGCCGAGCTCATACAGGGTAAGGATCTCAGGTGAGAAACGCAACAGCAATCTTTTGTTGAAGATGGGGAATATAGCGCTCCCCATAGATGAGATGATGCCGAATAGGATACCTGTTTTGAACTGGGGATGAAAATCGAATATGATATAAATACCTGCAATGCCCAGCAGGCCCAGCAGTACTTCTGTCCAGGCAAGTTTTCTTTTTAAAATAAGCGGTTCAAAAAAAGCAGTGAAAAAACCCGTGGCACTGAAACAGACCAGCGCCACGGATATATTGGCATATTTGATGCTGCCGTAAAAGGTAACCCAGTGAAATGCAACAATGGCCCCCACGCCAAGGATCCTGAGCGCATCAGTAAGATCTATCTTTTGCAGCCGCTTCTTCACCCACAGGATCAGTCCCAGGCTTACCACAGTGATGAGTAAGCGAAACCACACCAGCAATCCTTCATTCAGGGTGATCAGTTTGCCCAGTACACCCGTAAAACCAGCCAGGAAAACAGCGATATGCAGCTGAAAATATGCTTTTTTCATTGTGGTCAAAGATAGGGAGTAACCACGACCTGATGGGGATGCAGGCTGTATAAACAAAGGTCTCCGTCAGGGGTGGGATATCTCTTAATTATTTGTATGCAAAAAAATGGTAAAAAACACCCATACACAAGCACCAAACCACAAACATGATTATATTTGCCAACCTATAACCAACAACTTTATGAGTTTTAAACGCATCAACAACATCACTGGCTGGGTGGTATGTATCATTGCCTGCGCTGTGTATATCATGACAATGGAAGCAACCGGAAGTTTCTGGGACTGCGGCGAATTTGCTTCCAGTGCCTATAAACTACAGATCCCCCACCCACCCGGAGCACCCCTTTTTGTTTTGATCGGCAGGCTCTTCATGGCCCCTTTTGATGCGCACCATGCTGCCACCGGCATCAACCTGATGAGTGCACTGGCCAGTGGTTTCACCATATTGTTCCTGTTCTGGAGCATTACTCATTTTGCCCGCAAGATTGTACAGAAGGACGGTAAGGAACTAACCGGTGATAAGATCTT
>JANYAL010000260.1 GCA_025361325.1 Bacteroidota bacterium | reverse complement strand
CAAATTATACTTTGCGATCCGCACCGAGCAGTTGTGATAGGCCTTGAAAGAGAGCAAGCTTTGAGAGGCATTACTATGAATAGCCCGGATATACGGGCCGGGGTGGCTTTGCTCATAGCAGCTTTGAGCGCCCATGGCAAAAGTGTAATTCAGAATATTGAACAAATAGACCGGGGTTATCAGCAAATTGACGAAAGGTTGAAGAACCTGGGAGCAGATATAAAAAGAGTGAACTAATGATACAATTTCCTGGTTCGATTCGGACAATGCATTACAACTTGATGGATAAAAAATAAGTATTTAAACAGTTCGTGTATACATGGAGCATTCAGACAAAAAGATCATCATTATTACTGCGCCATCCGGTGCAGGCAAGACATCCATCACCCGGTATTTAATGCATCGTTTCCCCAAACTAGCCTTTTCTGTATCTGCAGCAACACGAAATCCCCGGGGAAATGAGAAAGATGGTGTCGATTATCATTTCATTACCGAAGACGATTTTAAACAGAATATCCGGCAAAATGAATTTGTGGAATGGGAAATGGTGTACGAGGGAAAGTATTACGGTACCCTGAAATCCGAATTGATACGGATTTGGCAAGAGAACAAAATACCGGTTTTGGATATAGACGTTAAAGGTGCCATTCACGTTCAGCAACTATATCCAAACAGTTCACTTAGTTTGTTCATTGAAACACCATCTGTGGATGAATTAAAAAAACGTTTGCTGAGTCGTGGTACCGAAAGTTCAGAAACCCTGACAGCCAGGATCAATAAAGCCGCCTATGAACTTTCATTCAAAGAACAATTCAATAAACACATAGTAAATGATGATCTTCAGAGAGCATGTACAGAGACTCAACTGATCGTGAAAGATTTTATCAATGCGTGAATTGCCTTTACAGGGAGGGTTATTTAGAAATTTTATAATTTTATCAAAAGAACTGGATGACCATTATTATCATTGCAGCATCTTTACTTTTTATCGGTTTTTTTGCAGGGATAGAAATAGCTTTTGTTTCTGCCAATAAACTTTCCATTGAATTAAACAGGAAACAGGGCACCAGAAGCGGTCAAATATGGGGAGCTTTAGCAGATCACCCTGCAAGTTTTATTGGTACCGTACTGGTTTGCATCAATATAGTCTTTGTTATCTATGGATTACTGATCGGTGATATGCTATATCCCCTATGGCATTGGATCGAAAAACAGCTTCCTGAATCATTCAGCGATTCACTGAAATACATTAAACTTATCGTTGAAACCATACTTTCCACAATAATCCTACTCTTCGTGGAATTCATTTCCAAAGCAGTTTTCCGTGCAAGGAATAACAGCATTCTCAGTTCAGACAGTATTGGGTTTATAATTAAATTATTTTACTTACTCTTCTCATCAACAGCATCCTTTTTTGTTGCAGCTTCAGAATGGATCCTTAAATACATCTTTGCTGTTAAACTGGTCACAAAAAAAGATGCCTTCAGTAAGATCGACCTAGAACATTTTATCAAGCAGAGTAAAAACCATGAAGAGGAAAAAGAGAATGAAATAAACAAGGAACTTTTTGAAAATGCTTTATCCTTAAGCGAGATTAGGCTGCGTGAATGTCTTGTACCCAGGAAGGAGATTGAAGGGATTGAAAGTAACACATCCATGAAAGAAGTAAAAGAAAAATTCATACAAACCCAGTTAAGTAAACTGGTGGTCTATGATGGTAATATCGATACGATCCTGGGGTATATTCACCAGCTCGACCTTTTCAAACATCCTGTAACAGTAAAAGAAGTATTACTCCCAATTCCTACAGTACCCGAAAGCATGAGCGCAACTGACCTAATGAATAAATTCAGTAAGGAACGTAAAAGTATTGCCTGGATTATTGATGAATTCGGGGGTACAGCAGGTATTGTAACTATGGAAGACTTGCTGGAGGAGATATTTGGCGACATACGCGATGAATATGATATTGAGGAATTCGTGGAAAAACAACTGGCCAATAATGAATTCATATTCAGCGGCAGGCTGAAACTGGATTATATAACAGAGAAATACAAGCTGCGGTTCTCTGATGATAAGGAAACAGAGACCCTTTCGGGTTACATCATCCAGAATAATGAAGGGATACCGAAGCTCAAGGACCGTATCATCATCGGCGATTATATATTTGATATTTTAAATGTAAACGATACTAGGATTGAAATGGTTAAATTGAAATTACTGAAATAATTATTATTCGTACTGGACAATCATGAGATATCAATATTCGGGTATACTAAACCTGAAGCCGATACCATGAATGGTCTCCAGTACAATCTCAGGATCAGATTTAAAATACTTACGTAGTTTTGAAATATAAACATCCATACTCCTGCCCAGAAAGAAATCATTCTTGCCCCAAACACTTATAAGAACCTCTTCCCTTTTCAAGACCTTGTTGGGCCATTCGCAAAAGAATTTCAGCAGGTCGGCCTCCTTCTGAGTAAGATTAAAAGTCTCCTTTTCAGAAATTATCTTCAATTCCTTATAAGAAAAGATCAGACTTTTCAGCCTGAATTCCAAGACCGAATCAGAAGGCATTTTTTTGGTACGGCGAAGGAACACCTCAACTTTTTTTAGGAGTTCCAGCATGCTGAATGGCTTGGTAAGATAGTCATCAGCCCCTGTATTATAACCCATAAGTTTGTCATCCTGATGAATCTTTGTGCTGAGAAACAGAATGGGTATCACATCAGTTTGTTGTCTGATCTTCCTCGCAACAATATATCCATCCTTATTAGGCATCATAATATCAAGCAGGCACAAGTCAATCTTTTCCTTGTCAAAACTTTCAATGGCTATCTGGCCGTCGGAACAATGGATTACGGTGTACCCCTCCTCTTCAAGTGTGTCTTTTACCATGAATGCTAGGCTCATATCGTCCTCTGCCAGTAGTATTGTCCCTTTGCTAGTTTGCATATAATTAATTTTAAATGACCGGTATCTGTATCCTGAATTCTGTTCCAACCTTCCTGACACTATGAACAAAAATCTTCCCTTTGTGAGAATCTACAATTTTTTTTACAAAATAAAGACCCAATCCAAGCCCTTTTACATCATGCAAGTCGCCCGTCGGGATACGGTAGAATTTCTTGAATAGTTTTTTCATATTACTTTCATCTATTCCTATACCATTATCCTTAACCACTATGTTGTAATGATCATTTTCTATTCTTGTAGTGATGAGAATTTGGGGAATATGCGAATATTTAACTGCATTAGAAATGATATTAAGTATAGCAACAAACAAATTATTCGCATCAGCAATTACCATAATCTCGTCTTTTTCAAGCTGTAATTCTACTTGGCCCTTCTTATCTGAAATTATAAAATGTAACTGGTTCACCGCATCTCTTATCAATTGGTTTACATTCACCTGTTGTTTTATCAATTCCACACCTGCCGAGTCTGTTTTTATCACTTTGACCAGATTATTGATGTGTTGCTTCAAATAATTGACTTGTCCCTGCATCAAACCTCTGTATTTTTCCATCTTTTCTGGATGTTCATATATAGATGGTTTTGCAATGGCATCAAGTCCAAGAGTAAGTGTGGCCAAAGGGGTTTGGAATTCATGGGTGACATTACGAATGAAATCATTCTGTGTTTCCACTAGAAATTTTTGTTCATAGAGG
>JANYAL010000231.1 GCA_025361325.1 Bacteroidota bacterium | reverse complement strand
AATGACATGAAATTGCAGCCCGTCATGTTATTGCCCGAAACGCATATTCAGCATCTATTGGAGTATTACATGGGTAAGAATACACAGTTGAGGCAGGATTTTATTATTGATAATCTGAAAGTTGAACTTGATCTTGTGGCGAATTAATTAGCTATTATACTATGATTCATATTGTATTTCAGGAATCGGATATTGTGGCCTTACAAAAGAGTTTTGACCTGGATGACAGTTTAAAAGGTGATGTGTTTCAGATCAAAGATGATTTTGCTGTAGGTCCTTTGGAGAATATATACATAGCGGAAGGAATTGAGATCCGGAAACAGTGGTGGAGAGATATCCTTGCCGGTGGGGATTATGATGGAATGGTGGATACCGGAATAGTGGATGACAACGGAACGGTCTCTTCCCTTATTGAAAGATTGGAAAACAATCCCGAAGAATATATCTGGATCTGGGCCGCGCCAAACAAACATGATGTATGTGGATATTACTGGCTGGTCAGCCAGTTGAAACCATACCAGGGTAGGATATTTATACTGTACCTGCATAACCTGCCCTTTCTGAATGATCAGGGAAAACTCTTTTATCCCCTAAATCTTTTTGAGATCCCTGCAAGGGAGTTTATAAAAGCAAAAAGACTCGCCCGGGAAATAACAGTCAGTGAATTTGAGATAGACCCGGATGAATGGACAAGGATATGTAATGAGCACAGAGGCGTCAGGCTGCTGGAGGGCGGAAAGAAACTGGTACAGGAAGATTATGACTACTTTGATACCGAACTGAAAAGATACATCACGGCCGACTGGCAAAAAGCATCAAAGATCATCCACAGCTTCCTGGGCAGGGCCAAACAGCTCACCGGGGATGCCTACCTCCTGTGGCGACTAAAAGTAATGCTGGGACTGAACATGTTCGATGTCCAGGGGAAAGTGGGGGCTATGAAGGAATTTGAATTGAAGACACCCTCCGCTTCTTAAAGGCGTAACCAGGTATCGTCATTGGAATTGAACCATCAGATGGAAGAGAGCTCTAATAAGAATAGTACAATAAAAATAGAAATCCCCTTCAGGGGTTTGGGGTATGGCAAAAGCAGAAAAAGAAGATTACATCCACACAGATTCCGGGATCGGTGGTCAATATAAGACCTGGTTCCTGGATTATGCCAGTTATGTCATTCTGGAAAGGGCAGTCCCTGCCATAGAGGATGGCCTGAAACCTGTTCAACGCAGGATCCTGCATGCCATGAAGGAAATGGACGACGGACGTTTCAACAAAGTGGCTAATATCATCGGGCAATGCATGCAGTACCACCCGCATGGCGATGCTTCCATCGGAGATGCGCTTGTGAACCTGGGACAGAAAGAACTCCTTATAGAAACACAGGGTAACTGGGGCGATGTACGCACTGGCGATGAAGCTGCAGCTTCCAGGTATATAGAGGCCAGGCTCAGTAAGTTTGCACTGGACGTGGCATTCAATGCAAAGACCACCGATTGGGCATTGAGTTATGATGGCAGAAAGAATGAACCGGTGACCTTGCCCATGAAATTCCCCCTGCTGCTTGCCCAGGGTGCGGAGGGGATCGCTGTTGGGCTTGCGACCAAGATACTGCCGCACAATTTTTGTGAACTCATTGAGGCCTCCATTAAACATCTTAGGGGCAAGCGATTCGAGATACTTCCTGATTTTCAGACTGGCGGTGTCATAGATGCAAGCAACTATAACGAAGGAAAGCGGGGCGGAAAGATACGCATAAGGGCCATTATTGAAGAACAGGATAAGAAAACACTGGTAATCAGGAGTGTACCGTTCGGTATTACCACCACCCAGTTGATGGAAAGCATTGTAAAGGCGAACGACCAGGGCAAGATCAAGATCAGGAAGGTGACCGACCATACTGCAGCGGATGTGGAGATCATCATTGAACTGGCAACTGGCATCTCACCGGATATCACCATAGACGCGCTATATGCTTTCACCGACTGTGAGATTGGTATTTCCCCAAATGCATGCGTGATCGTAAAGGATAAACCGCAGTTCATGGGTGTGCATGAACTCTTGAAGGTGTCAGCTGAGCATACCCGTGAATTACTACGCAGGGAACTGGAGATCAAGCTGGGGGAACTCCTTGAAAAATGGCATTATACATCATTGGAAAAGATATTCTTTGAAGAGAAAATATACAAGGAACTGGAAAAGAAATATCAGACCTGGGACAAGGTTCTGGAAGGTATCGACAAGGCATTCGTGCCTTTCCGTAAAATGCTGAAACGCGGGATCACCCGGGAG
>JANYAL010000227.1 GCA_025361325.1 Bacteroidota bacterium | reverse complement strand
TAAATTCACATAATCTATGATATTGGTCTTATCAGACTGGTCGGTGATACAAGTAATACCTTTGGGCTTATTCAATACGAGGTACACAGGCGCTTTCTTTTTCCTGATGGGTTCCCCGTCAACCAGTACCACATCATTTTCCCGAACCCTGTTACCCTTATACGCTTCTTTACCGTTTATGGACACCCGCCCCTGTTCAATATATTTATCTGCATCCCTGCGGCTGCAAAATCCTGTTTCGCTGATGTATTTGTTTAAACTGGTGTCCATATGGATGGAGGGGCGAGATTGGATGGAGATTACAGAAATGAAAGCATCAACTCGGTTAACTAAGTCTTGCTTTATCAACTTTGTCAACATGATTAACCTTATCAACCGATCTAGTACCTGTAAGGAAAAATTGATCCTAAAAATCCTTATGTGCTTAACTTTTTACACTATTTCTTCTTCATGCTCTTCGGAGCAAACATCACCAGCATTCGTTTACCTTCCATCTTGGGCATGCCCTCCAGGGCGCCTACATCCTTCAGGCGGTCGGCAAATTTGAGCAGCAATATCTCTCCCCTTTCCTTGAACATAATGGCACGGCCCTTGAACTGAACATGCGCCTTAACTTTATTGCCATCCATCAGGAATTTTTCAGCGTGTTTGGTCTTGAATTCAAAATCGTGTTCATCTGTATTGGGGGTGAAACGTATCTCCTTGACCTCGCTGGTCTTGGACTTCGCTTTCATTTCCTTCTTCTTCTTCTTCTCATCGTAAAGGAATTTATTATAGTCGATGATCTTGCAAACAGGCGGTATAGCTCCGGGGGAGATCTCCACCAGGTCAAGTTCCTGTGACTGTGCTATTTTAAGTGCTTCCGCGATTGGGTATACTCCAATCTCTACATTTTCGCCTACTAATCGTACCTCAGGTACCCTGATCATGTGGTTGGTACGATGTTCCTGTTGTTGTTCTTTTTTGAAACGGGGATTAAATGTGCCCCGTGGGGGTCTTGGTGGAAATGCCATTTACAAGTTTTAGTTTACAATATTGATTGGCTAAGAGAATACAATATAAATAAGAGGTTGGTTTGTAACTATTTTCAATTTTCCTAATTCTATTCTGATAGCGTTCTTCTTCTCTAAAAAAAAATGATATAATTACTCTTTTAATCGCTTACAGGATTTGGTTCTGCAAGAAAAGCTCCTTATAAAGCCTTGTCCTGAAATACTAAAACCTCTGCCTCTTTCGCTGGTGCCGGCTTTGCATTACTCGGCTCGTCTTTCATTAATCTCGGTCCTTAACTCACTAACAAACTCCCCGACATTCCTTGAGCCAAGGTCTCCCTTTCCCTGTCGCCTGACAGAAGCCATTCCTTCATTCATTTCCTTTTCACCTAGCACAAGCATATAGGGTACTCTGGCCAGTTCGGTATCCCTGATTTTCTTACCGATCTTTTCATTGCGGTCATCCACCTCTGCACGAATATCTGCATTTTTCAGCGTTTGTAAAATTGTATTTGCATAATCCAGGAATTTATCACTGATCGGAAGAATTTTCACTTGTAAAGGGGCCAGCCAGACCGGAAACTTACCAGCGTAGTGCTCCAGCAGGAACCCGATGAATCTTTCATGCGTACCCAGGGGGGCCCGGTGTATGATCAGCGGTATCTCCGGTTCATTATTCTGGTTGGTAAAAGACAGTTTGAAACTGCGAGGTTGTGCAAAGTCGACCTGATTTGTAGCCAGCGTGAATTCCCTTCCTATGGCACTCCAGATCTGCACATCGATCTTTGGTCCGTAGAAAGCCCCCTCACCCTTTACTTCAATGAAAGGCACCCCGGTTTCAATCAACACTTTCCGTACAAGTTCTTCAGTCTCCAGCCAGAGTTCCGGCTCATTCACGTATTTCTGCCCCAATTTTGCCGGGTCATGCAGTGACAGGCGCATAACATACTTATCGATACCGAATATCTTGAAATATTTGAGATACAGGTCATTTACAGCTTTGAACTCCTGGGCGAACTGATCCTTGCTGCAATAAATATGCGCATCATTCATGTGCAGGCACCGAACCCGCATGAGCCCGAATAATTCCCCACTCTGTTCATACCGGTAACAGGTGCCATATTCAGCGATCCGGTAAGGCAGGTCACGGTAACTCTTTTGCTCCGCATCAAATATCTTATGGTGATGGGGGCAGTTCATGGCCCTCAGGTAATATCTTTCCCCATCCATTTCCATGGGTGGGAACATACTGTCTGCATAATAGGGAAGATGCCCGCTGGTAATATACAAGTTCTCTTTGGCAATATGCGGAGAGACGACCCTTTTATAACCTGCTGCTTTTTCCGATTCCTTGGCAAGTTTTTCCAACTCTTCAATGATCACTGTTCCATTCGGCATCCATAAGATCAACCCCGGCCCAACATCATCATTCATTGTGTATATTCCCAATTCCTTTCCTAATTTACGATGGTCCCTTCTTTTTGCCTCTTCCAGCATGGCCAGGTATTCGTCCAGTTCTTTTTGGTTGGGAAAGGTCACCCCGTAAATACGGGTAAGCTGTTTATTTTTCTCATCCCCCTTCCAGTATGCACCGGCAATACTGGTGAGTTTTATGGCCTTGATAAAACCGGTATGCGGCAAGTGAGGTCCGCGGCAGAGGTCGGTAAATGTCCCCTGGGAGTAGAAAGTGATCTCACCATCTGTAAGGCCGCTAAGCAGGTCCAGTTTATATTCGTCTCCTTTGTCGGTGAAAAAACTGACCGCTTCGGATTTAGGAATCTCTTTACGGACAAAGGGATTTTGCTGCCTGGCAAGTTCGTTCATCTTCTTTTCCAAACGGGCAAGGTCTTCCTCAGTTATCTTTCTATCGCCCAGGTCCATATCATAATAGAATCCCTTTTCAATGGCTGGGCCTACCCAGAATTTAACACCGGGGAAAGCCTCTTCTACTGCCTCGGCCATTAAGTGGGCCGAAGAATGCCAGAAAGTTGATTTGCCAGCTGCGTCATCCCAGGTTAGTAATTTCAGGGAGACATCAGAATGGATAGAACGACTTGCATCCCATACTTCCCCATTCACATCAGCTGCGAGTATTTTTCTGGCCAGCCCCTCACTGATGGATTTAGCGACATCCATTGCAGAAATACCTTGTTCATATTCCCGTATCGCACCATCAGGTAGTGTTATCTTAATCATGATCTTATACTGCTTGTATTGTCAGAAGCAGGCTGCAA
>JANYAL010000215.1 GCA_025361325.1 Bacteroidota bacterium | reverse complement strand
TGTGATGCTGGTGTATGATGAAGGATGATAAAACTAAATGCAGGTTACATCACTTTTTTTTCGTAAACTTGAATATATAAGTATTTGAATGCCCAATCAAAACCCAGAACAACTTGCCCGTGACAAAATAGATGCTGCTTTAATGCAGTGCGGCTGGGTTATACAAAATAAAAATCAGATCAATCTTAATGCTGCTATAGGTATTGCAATAAGAGAATACCAAACCAATGTTGGACCGGCAGATTACGTTTTGTTTGTAGATAAAAAACCGATTGCGATACTTGAGGCCAAAAGAGAAGAAGAAGGACACAGGCTTTCCGTTCATGAAGAACAAACCGAAGGGTATGCTACTGCCAAGCTAAAATATGTTGAAAATCAGAAAATACTGTTTGGTTATGAAAGCACCGGGGAACTAACACACTTTACCGATTACAGAGATCCAAAACCACGAGCAAGGAATATATTCAGTTTCCACCGGCCTGAAACATTTTTAGAATATAGTATGGTCACTTTAAATCGGCGAAGGGTGGTCAATATCACCGGCGTTTGCAGCCAATAGAACGGGCAAAGGGTAAAAAAGACCGGTATGTAAATTTAAGTCCAGTACTCTTGGATATTTTAAGAAACTATATTAAATTGTACATACCAAAACCAAAAACATATTTATTTGAATCTAAACAAACAGAAAGTTGCTACCCTACCCGTACAGTTCAACAAATATTTACCAATGCAAAAAATAAAGCTGGTATAAGAAAGGATGTAGGAGTGCATAGTTTACGGCATAGTTTTGCCACTCATTTGCTGGATAAGGAATAAGACGTCGCGGATTGTAATTCTTAAAAATGATTTTTAATGAACGGTCTTGAGAAAATCCACTATTTTATTTTTTTCATCTTGAGTGATCAGTGCTCTCGTCTGCATATGCATTCCCACAGTTTCCCATTGTTCCGGTGAAAATGTTGAAGGGGAAGGTGTATTATGACATCTTTGACAATTTTCGCCCCACAATTGTACCCCGGTTTTGGCAGCCACTGCGTTTGTCGGAGCACATCCCTGGACAAATACAATTTCAAAAGCAGCAAATACTATAGTTGCTCCAAGCGTTAATATATAATGTGATCTTTTGATTTTCATATCTGTAATTTTTAGAGTTGAATAGAGAACTGGGCGTAGAATGTATTCGAAGTTGTAGTGCCGGTATATGCATTCAATAACTTGCTGGCAGTACTGTTGCCTTTAACTGATTCATAAGTAATTTTGAACACTGTTCTCCAGCTTAACCAATAGTTCAGTCCAATTGAAACGGAATGCTGATCACTACCCATAGTGGAATTAGCAGGGGTATTATAACTGGTATACCTACCGGCCAGTTCCAGGCTTTTCAAAAAATTACTTCCAATTACCGGCCTGAGTGCACATTGTGCAAATCCCGCTGTAGTATGGTTATTGAACGTATAGGTCTGTGTGCTGTCCAGTGGGCTAACGTAACCTTCCTTGCTGATATCAGCAATATTATACTGAGCTTTAATATTCACTAAAATGGGGTTAACCTTCTTTACAAAATTCAGGTCGAATGCATACATATTCCCCATTGCATTATTAAAAGCAGATCCAACATCCCCTACTTTGCCGAACATACCCGAAACACCAAGTTCTAATGATGAATTAGAAAAAGGCAGTATTCCTAAACGGCCGGTAAAAGTTTTATTGGTATTGTTGTCAGTGATATTGCCGCTGGTAAGAGTACCATCCGGTAACAATTGATTACCATTACTAAGTGCAAAGTCATAATTCATTTTCATATTACCTACTGGTAATCCACCTTCTACTTCAATTGCATAATCAGTAGGTGTCATATGCGCAATACCCATCGGGTCTGTAGCTAATTTATTGATCCATCCTGCGGCTAGTCTTTTAGAATAGCTTCCAAAAGGTAACACCAGGTAACCCGCTCTTATGATCAGGTTGGGTGCGGCAAAATAGGAAATATCAGCCCAGTTCACACCCAAACCATTATTACTGAAAGAAGGTTCAAATTCCATTAGTATTTTTTTGCCATGGCGCCATAAAAACATGGGACTGAATTCATAATGGTCTGCATCGCCCAAACTATTAGTTTTAGTAACAGTGCTGACCCCGTTCAAATTATTGGTTGTTTTATTACTGGCAAAGCCGACAGTGGCGAGACCAACAACCATAACATGGTCCTCACCATGCTTATTGTAATTGACCTGCTGCTCTAAAGCATTCAACCTGTCGAGAATGCTGGAATCTACAACTGTGGTGTTTTGTGCTGATAGGTTTGTGCAAATGCTGAACAGAAGAAACAGAGTCACTCCCATTTTACCTGATAATTTACATCTCATCTTTTTAATTTTTTATAATTTGAACGAGCAATTATCTTATTTGTTTTTCGCTATTGTTCGTATGTAATTTATGACCTGCCATCTTTGCGTCTCTGTAAGAGTGGTTTTGTACGTGGGCATAGGATTATTACCATTTGTAATGACCCAATAAAGAGCACCGTCTGTTTGTTTTTGAACAAAATCGGAAGTGTGGTCTGCTGGTGTTTTTGACAATCCTGGAGCTGCAATACCATCACCTTTACCTTTACTGCCGTGACAGGTAACACAATACAGTGTATAGACCTTTCTCCCGTTCAGGATAGATTCAGCATTTCCTTTCAGAGGGTTTACAATTGCATCAGCTGATGGAGGAGAGGGGAATTTACGGGTTTGTGAAAAGGCGCTGCTGAAACACCAGCTCATCAAAAAAGGAATTAGAAATCTTTTAGTGATCATCATATCGGAATATTTTAACAGCGGTACTATGTTTACAATTATCTGGTGCAAGATTGTTTAGTACTTCAACAAATAATATGAGTTAACTCATGTCTAATTATGATTAATTTCATGTTATAACAACTTTCTTACAATTAGATTTATAAAAAATATTTTTTTCCAAAGGCGTTTCTTTTTATCAAAGGCAACGGTAAAAATGACTGAAATGCTATTGTAACTGATCTTGTGCCTGCTATTGTTAAAGATGTTGTGATGCGCCGGTAAAAAGAGGATAAGAAATTGATTCTATTTGTTGAAAGATGAATACTCGGATAAATGTTTCTATTGCTAAAAAAAATTATACCTTAACTCCTCATTTTTAAAAATTCTATTTTATGAGCCGAAAAATAATGTTGTCTTTTACAGTTATCGCCAGCTTTTTATTGATAAGATGTGCCTCTAATACGGGTTCAGAACCTAATAGGTCTGCTGCTTCAAACAGGGATACTGTGGTTATTTCCCAGGGATCTAATGCAAAGGGAATTGGTCGATTCAAAGATGTAAAACTGACACATCCTCTTGATCAGAGTATGATAGAAAGCGCCCAAACCCTTTACAGCGCAAAATGTATAGCCTGCCATAAACTTACTGATGAAAAACTGGTAGGGCCCGGATGGAAAGGAATTACTGATAGGAGGTTGCCCGAATGGATCATGAACTTTATAACTAATACACAGGTAATGCTGGATAAAGATCTTGCTGCGCAATCCGATCTGGTAACCTGCCTTGTTCGAATGCCTAACCAGGACCTTACTGATGAGCAGGCAAGACAGATACTAGAGTTCATGCGAAAAAATGACGGGAAAAACTAAGTATAGCTTCAGGATATCATTTTATTAGCTTACCGGATTATGAAAAGCAGTTCTTGACCTTAACCTTGCTGCAAAGATCAGAAAGGCCCCGCAAACAAGCCATATACTTATTGCCCAAAGTAACCATGGGAAGATGTAACTATTTTTTAGGAACATTACACCCAGCCCCTCAAGCATTAGTATGATCTCATTAAACGCAATACCCAGCATTAAAATAAGGAGCGCAAATTCCGTTAATTTGCACTTGATGTTCAGGAATTTGTTTTGCACGTACCATGCCAGAATAAATGGAGAAACAAAACCAAGAAATACCAGGTGAAGGAAACCGATAATAACAGGCCTGTCACCAAAAACTGCATTACCAACAGAAGGAAAGATGGTGAAACACTGC
>JANYAL010000197.1 GCA_025361325.1 Bacteroidota bacterium | reverse complement strand
AGATCAAGGAAATGATCCCAGGTGATGCAGGTGAAAAGGTGGAGGACTTTGCCAAGCATGCTGCACAAAAAGCCGGAGTGGCATTTGAGAACGTGAAAGAGAAAATAGAAGGTATGATGGGCGGAGATAAGAATTAAAATAAACCTGATCATCCTAAGAACATCACTATCTGTGGATTTTTTTATGAATACTTGTTATTTCAGAACTTCGCGGCTGATAACCAGTTTCTGTATCTCACTGGTACCTTCTCCAATGGTGCAGAGTTTGCTGTCGCGGTAATATTTTTCTACCGGAAAATCTTTCGTATAGCCATACCCGCCGAATATCTGCACGGCATCGGTGCTTATTTCCACGGCCGCTTCACTGGCATAGTATTTTGCCATGGCGGCTTCCTTGGTCATGGGCAGGCCTCTTTGCTTGAGGTCGCAGGCCTGGTCAACCAGTAATTCTGCGGCGGCAATCTTTGTGGCCATGTCGGCTAATTTGAAGCTGATGCCCTGGAAGCTGGCAATGGGTTTGCTGAACTGGTGCCTTTCCCTGGAATACTGAACTGACGCCTCAAAAGCGCCTTTGGCAATTCCCAGGCTTAGTGCCGCGATAGAAATGCGGCCACCGTCCAGTACTTTCATGCTTTGTTTGAAGCCCGAACCCACTTCGCCCATGCGGTTGGCATCGGGGATACGGCAGTTATCGAAAATCATTTCGGCTGTCTCGCTGGCCCGCATGCCCAGTTTGTTCTCTTTCTTTCCGGCACTGAATCCCGGTGTACCGCGTTCCACGATGAAGGCCGTGGAGTTGTCCCTGGTTCGGGGTTCGCCGGTACGGCATATCACTACGGCTATATCTCCGCATTTGCCATGGGTGATCCAGCATTTGGTTCCGTTGATGATCCAGTCGTTCCCATCCTGTACCGCCGTGGTACGGATATTTCCGGCGTCACTACCTGTATTCGCTTCCGTTAGCCCCCAGGCGCCCAGCCATTCAGCCGAAGCCAGTTTGGGCAGGTATTTCCGCTTCTGTTCTTCATTCCCGAAACTGAGGATATGTCCGGTGCACAGAGAGTTGTGAGCAGCAAGTGAAAGTCCTATGGAGCCGCATACTTTGGCGATCTCCTGTATAACATGACTGTATTCGGAATAGCTAAGTCCCGACCCGCCGTATTCTTCAGGCACCAAAACACCCATGAGACCGAGTTTACCCATCTCCTTGAAGATGTGCAGGGGAAATTCCTGTGCTTCGTCCCATTCCATCACATGCGGTCGTATATACTGTTGTGCAAAATCACGGGCGGTATGAGCTACCTGCTGGGTGAGCTCAGAGCGGGAAAAATTCATATAGACAATATCATTAAGCATGTAAATTACCGAATTTTAAAATACTAACAATCGTTAGTATCCTTATTCAACAGCCAGGTAGGGTATTACTTTGTTGTATACTTCATCGGTCACCATCATGATCTTCCTGATCTCGCCTGCTGCAGAAAAAGGCCCGTGCCGGGTTCGGTATTGTATAATGGCATTGGCAAGTCCGTAACGGATATAGGGATGCGCCTTCAGTTCGTCTACGGTAGCGGTGTTGATATTGATATGTTTCACAGAAGGGTTGTTCAAAACCAGCCGTCCTTTTATTTTCTGGTAGGTGGAATCAGGCAGGGCGTAAGTTTCGGCCACCTGTTCTATGCTAAAAAAACCGCCCAGCTTATCCCTGAACTTTACGATGCGGCTGGCAAGCCTGTTGCCGATACCGGGCAATTCGGTGAAGGTGATGGTATCGGCTGTATTGATATCGACTGGTTTGTTGCTGTATTTGGGATTAACATAGGGTGTTGATATATAATTCTTTTTTTCAGCATATACAGGTGGCGGATCCGCCTTGATGCTTACAAAGGGAATGAGGCGCTGTACTTCATCATCATGCAGTCCCCAGATCTTACCAATATCCTCCGGCCTCCGGAATTTTCCTCCCTTGGATACATAGTGCTGAATGGTGCTGATCGTTCTGTCCCGGATGCCCAGTTTTCGCCATCCTTCGGGAGGGAGGGTGTTTGGATCAAAATAAAACAGTTCGCCCTTCAGGCTGCGGTCATCCTTTTTTCTTGAGGATGATGGATAATAACTCCCTTTGTAATGCTCCGCCTTTTTATAAGACGGGTAGGAAAAGGTACTGTCCTTGGTTTTATACTTCAGGGTAGCAATTGCTTTTTCAAATTCCTGGTTGTCGGGTTTTTTCTGTTTTACAAGGAAAGGAAACAGGAATGGCAGGAAGCTGAAGAACAGAATCAGCAGTAACAGTATGATGATGCCCGTTCGTTCTTTGCGTGTAAAGGAGAAGTAATCGTTCCAGAATGATGTTTTCATGGGGTTCGTCCCAAAAATAACGGCAGCAGGCTACACATCCGGGTGAAAAAGACCGTCATTGGAGGAGATTTTTCTTCCGGGAGACCAGGAGTTTCAGTCGAAGTAGAGTTCCAGTCCGTCCCAGGCAAGCTCCATTCCCTCGGGCAGGCTTTCATTCACTTCATGGTGCAGGCCAAGCTGGTGGCTGATATGGGTGAGGTATCCTTTAGGCACAGCCAGTTCCTGAACCATGGCCACGGCCTCATCGAGGGTATAGTGTGAGATATGTTTATGGTGACGCAGTGCATTCAATACCATGGCTTCGCTTCCTTTGATCTTTTCGCCTTCTTCCGGATCGATGCGGTTAGCATCGGTGATATAAGTGAACTTCCCGAAACGGAAGCCCAGCACCGGCATCCGCAAGTGCCATACCTGGATGGGGATCACAGGGATATCACCGATATAAAAAGGGTTCTCATCGATGGTATTCAGGTTCACTTCGGGCACGCCCGGATATTTTTTATCGGAGAACACATAGGCGAATTCCCTTTTCAGGGTTTCCTCCGTCAGCGCGTTGGCATACACTTCCATGGCTTTTTGCTGAAAGAAGTTATAGGCCCGCACATCATCCATTCCGGCCACATGGTCTTTGTGCGGATGCGTGAACAGTAACGCATCCAGCTTATTGACGCGGGCCCGGAGCATCTGGGTCCTGAAATCGGGTGTGGTATCCACTACGATCGATGTTCTTTCGGATTCCACCAGTATACTACTGCGGAGGCGCTTGTCCATTTCATCTGCCGAAGCACATACCCTGCAGGTGCAGGCGATCATAGGTACGCCGCTGCTGGTACCGGATCCGAGAAAAGTGATCTTGAGTGGAGGGCAGCGCATGGGAATAAGGAATAAGAAATTAAAATTAAGAAATAAGAAAGGAAGTCAGCTATAGTAAATCGGTTGTACAGAAGGAAACAAAGAATAAGAAATGTAAAAGGGGATAGTTACAGGTATAAGGCAGCAAATTGAATTACTTTCTCATTCCTCATTTCCTATCTTTTATTTCTTATTTGGTAATTCCTGCCGCCATCACCTCTTCATACATCTTCTGGCTTTCGTGGGTAAGGGCGTCGATATGGATATCGAGTTGCGGCATCAGGTCGATCAGGGTGTTTATTCTTCCTTCGGTTTGGAAGAATTTATTGAGCACCACCACTTTCTTATCCTGCAGGATGCAGTAGCCGCTCTGAAAAGTGCCTCTTTCGTAGCGGATGACATAACCGCTTTCCTCCACGATCTTCTCGATCTTGTCCAATGTATGTTGCGTATATTTCATACCCCAAACCCCTGAGGGGGCTTTTCTTTGTTATCGTATTGATCTTGTTTAGCTGCAATAAATCGAATGCAATCTGCTTCATTTAATGGTTGGAATAAAAAAAGCTTTTCAACAATCGTTAGTAATTATATCCCCAAGTGCTCAGCGGATCACCCAATGTTGAACTTTAAACTGCTTTGACGAATTAAATGTATTGAGGCACATCCTATTTTCGGCTTCCCGTTTCACCCTTTTCTCCCACTCCGCTCAGGGCCGGAGGAAGGGGTATGGGATTTTTATTTATTCGTCATCCGCACCACCGGCACGATCATTTCCTCCAGGCTCACCCCGCCGTGCTGGAAGGTATTGCGGTAGTAGTTGGCAAAATGATTATAGTTATTCGGATAACAGAGGTACAGGTCGCCTTTGGCAAAGATGAAGGATGAATTTACATTAGGTACGGGCAGGCCTGCTTCCCTGGGATCGCGGAAAGCCAGTACATCCTTCGCCTCATAATTCAGGTTGCGACCGTGCTTGTACCGGAGGTTTGCGGTGGTTTGCTTATCGCCAATTACCTTCACCGCATTCTTGACCCGAACGCTTCCATGGTCGGTTGCAACGATGAGGGTGAGTTTCTTATCAGCGATCTTCTTCAGCGCCTGATGCAGGGGCGAATGTTCAAACCAGCTTTCCGTGATACTTCGGTAACTGGTCTCATCACCTGCCAGTTCCTTCAGCACTTCCATTTCGGTGCGGGCATGGCTGAGCATGTCCACGAAATTGTACACGATCACATTCAGGTCGTTCTCCATCATGTTGTGGATATTGTCCACCAGCTTCTGTCCGTCATGGTTATTGGTGATCTTTGTATAGGAATATTTCAGGTCGCCTTTGCCCAGCTTCTTCAGTTGCGCCTTAAAGAATTCCTCTTCGAACATATTCTTTCCCCCTTCCTCATCGTCATTGCGCCACTGCACGGGGAACTGTTTCTCAATGTCAATGGGCATCATTCCGGCAAAGATGGCGTTGCGGGCATATTGGGTGGCTGTTGGCAGGATGGCATAGAAAGTGTCCTCCTCCTGAATGCGGAAGCTTTCTGCAAAGATGGGCTGTATCACTTTCCACTGGTCGTACCGGAGGTTATCGACGAGCACAAAGAAAAGCGGTATGCTCTTTTCGAGGTGCGGCAGTACTTTAAACTTCATCATTGTATGGCTCATGATGGGGCCATCAGGCGATTTGGGGCTCACCCAGGTGGCATAGTTCTTTGAAATGAATTTGAAGAACTCGGTATTGGCCTCTGTTTTCTGCGATTGGAAGACCTCCTGCATTTCCGGACTGTCGCTTTTCTTCATTTCCAGCTCCCAGTACACGAGTTTCTTATAGATGTCCATCCATTCATTGTAATCCGGGTTGCTGTTGAGTGCCATGAAAAGGCTTCTGAATTCCTGCTGGTAAGCAGATGTGGTCTTTTCTGCCACCAGCCGTTTATTGTCGATGATTTTTTTCAGGCTGAGCCATACCTGGTTGGGGTTCACCGGTTTGATCAGGTAATCGCTGATCTGAGAGCCGATGGCTTCATCCATCAGGTTCTCTGCTTCATTTTTTGTGATCAGTACAACCGGGAGGTTGCTGTTCAATTCCTTAATCTGCTGCAGGGTCTGCAGACCGGTGATGCCGGGCATACTTTCGTCAAGCAGTACCACATCCACAATGTTATCCTTTACGAATTCAACGGCATCGAATCCGTTGGTCCTGGTCTGCACCTCATACCCCTTGTTTTCCAGGAACATAATCTGCGATTTAAGGCTGTCTATTTCATCATCCACCCAGAGTATCTTGGCCATGTTCATAAGTAAGATTTTAAATTTGTTGTTTATGTCCGTTCAGTTGAACCGCACGGTAAGGGTTTTACACCTTGCTATTCATACAAATTTAATTTTTTACGGCTAAGCTTAGTAGCTTTACTTCACTTTGTATATCTTTTAACATAAACCAGTTTAATTTGAAGGCTTAATTACCAAACACAAACATCAAACTATTTAATGCCTTTCAGGAAAATAATCAATGACCCCGTTTATGGTTTTATAACCATTGATGATGAACTCATCTACCAGGTGGTATCTCATCCTTACTATCAGCGCCTGAGACGAATCTGCCAAATGGCCATGGCCAGCCTCGTATATCCAGGGGCCGTGCATACCCGGCTGCATCATTCCCTGGGGGCTTTTCACCTGATGGGTAATGCGCTCAATGAGTTAAAAGGTAAGGGTGTGGAGATCACTGTTGCGGAAGAACAGGCCGCCAAGATCGCCATACTATTACATGATATAGGCCACGGGCCCTTCAGCCATGCCCTGGAAGATGTATTGATTGAAGGTATGCACCATGAAGCCATATCACTGATGATCATGAAGGAGCTGAATAAACAATTCGGCGGGCAGTTGCAATTAACGCTGGATATCTTCAAGGCCAACCATCCCAAAAGGTTCCTTCAGCAACTGATCAGCGGGCAGCTGGATGTTGACCGCATGGATTACCTGACGCGCGACAGTTTTTTCACGGGGGTGAGTGAGGGGGTGATCGGGTACGACCGGATCATCAAAATGCTCATTGTACATAATGGCGAACTGATGGTGGAGGAAAAGGGAATCTACTCCATTGAAAAATTCATTTTGGCACGCCGCCTCATGTACTGGCAGGTTTACCTGCA
>JANYAL010000174.1 GCA_025361325.1 Bacteroidota bacterium | reverse complement strand
ATCTAATCTGATGTTTGGACTGGAGGAGACAACCGGACTGAAATTCAAAGCTAATTATTTTTAATATGCAACTGTTCGACGTATACCCGCTTAATGATATAACTATACAGATGGCCAGGGGGTCCTATGTGTGGGATGATAAAGGTGAAAAATACCTGGATTTCTATGGCGGCCATGCGGTCATTTCGATCGGACACACACACCCTCATTATGTAAAGCGGATTGAAGACCAGTTGCATAAGGTGGGATTCTATTCCAATTCCGTACACATCCCAATGCAGGTAGAACTGGCTGAGAAATTGGGAAAGGTCTCCGGGAAAGAAAACTATCAACTCTTTCTTTGTAATTCGGGGGCAGAAGCAAATGAAAATGCCCTGAAACTGGCTTCCTTTTATAATGGCAGAAAAAAGATCATTGCATTTAAAAGATCATTTCATGGAAGAACCTCGCTTGCAGTTGCCGTAACGGACAATCCGAATATCATTGCCCCGGTAAACCAGTCCGACAATGTGACCTTTCTCCCCTTTAATGACGAAGAAGCCCTGGAAGCCACATTTAAACAGGGAGAGATAGCAGCAGTGATCATTGAAGGTATACAAGGAGTTGGAGGCATCCATGTGGCAGGTGATGCTTTTTTACAGAAGATAAGGAGTTTGTGCGATGAACATGATTCTGTGTTCATTGCAGATTCAGTCCAGTGCGGCTATGGCCGTACGGGTAAGTTCTACGCACATGATCACAGTGGGGTACAGGCTGATATTTACAGTATGGCCAAGGGGATGGGCAACGGATTCCCTGTGGGAGCCATTTCTATTGCGCGAAAGATTCAACCCAAACATTTCATGCTGGGCACCACCTTTGGAGGAAATCACTTGGCATGTGCTGCCTCCCTGGCTGTACTGGAAGTAATGGAACAGGAAGACCTGTTGAATAATGCTACCCGGGTGGGTGATTATATATTGAAGGAACTGCAACAAATGCACAATATCAGGGAAGTGAGGGGCAGGGGTCTTATGATAGGAATTGAATTACCTGAATCCTCAAAAGATATAAAAAAGAATCTATTGTTCAGGCATAGAATATTTACGGGAGAGGCTAAACCCAATGTGATACGTTTATTGCCAGCCCTTAACATAACAATGACTGAAGCGGATATTCTTTTGCAGGCACTTAAAACCGAGTTGGCCAAATGAAACATTTTATTTCTGTTGATGATGTTACGAACATTGATACTTTAGCAGACAGGGCACTGGCATACAAGGCTGGTCCGTTTGCCGACCTTGCACTGGGCGCAGGAAAACGTATAGGAATGCTTTTCCTGAATCCTAGCTTGCGAACACGTATCAGTACACAGATCGCAGCACAAAACCTTGGGATGGAGGCCATCGTGTTCAATATTGATAAAGAAGGATGGGCACTTGAATTTGAAGAAGGAACCTTGATGAACGGCACCACTGTAGAGCATGTCAAGGATGCAGCGCCTGTACTCGGGCAATATTTTGAGATCCTGTGCATCCGCACATTCCCTAGTCTGCAGAATCGTGATGCGGATTATGCCGAGAAGATCATCAATCAGTTCATTAAATATACCGGGGTCCCTGTAGTAAGTATGGAAAGCGCTACCCTTCATCCCTTGCAGAGTCTGGCTGATATCATCACCATTAAGGAAACATTCAAAGCGGAATACAGGCCCAAAGTAGTACTGAGTTGGGCTCCCCATATTAAACCGATCCCCCATTGTGTCGCCAATTCTTTTGCTCAATGGATCAATGCCTGGGGTAAAGCTGATTTTGTCATCACCCATCCTGATGGTTATGCACTTGCTGAACAGTTTACGCGTGGTGCAGTCATTACCAATAACCAGGAGGAGGCTTTGAAAGATGCGGACTATGTATATATCAAGAACTGGAGTTCCTACCTGGATTATGGGAAGATCCTTACACCCAACCCATCCTGGATGCTCACGAACGGCAAATTGAAACATACCAACCAGGCAAAGATCATGCATTGTCTTCCAGTTCGCAGGAATGTTGAACTTAGCGATGAGGTACTGGACAACAAAAACAGCCTCGTTACACAACTGGCTGGTAACAGAGTCTGGGCAGCACAGGCTGTTCTGTCTGAAATATTACATACTGGTTTGGAACATGCATAAATTTGAAATTGACAATTGAATGGATACCCTGTTCATCATAAAGATTGGCGGAAATATAATCGATGATGATAAGGCATTTCATTCGTTCCTTCGTGATTTTGCTTCATTGGATGCGAAAAAGATCCTGGTGCATGGTGGCGGAAAGATCGCAACTAAGATTGGGGAGCTCATGGGAATCAAAGCAAATTACGTCGATGGACGCCGGATCACCGATGTAGCATCAATTGACCTAGTGACCATGGTATATGGAGGCCTGGTGAACAAACAGATCGTGGCAGATCTGCAATCCATGCATTGCAATGCGATTGGACTTACCGGTGCCGATGCTGATCTTATCCCCGCAGAAAAAAGGCCCATCGGGAAGATCGATTTTGGCTTTGTTGGCGATATCAAAAGTTCCGGGATAGTCCCTTCCAAATGGCAACTGCTTTTGGAACACGAGTTGGTGCCTGTATTGGCCCCGCTTACTCATGATGGCAAGGGACAAATGCTGAACACCAATGCAGATACAATTGCATCTGCGCTTGCCATTGCCTTGTCGTACAATTATCAGGTGAGATTGATATATTGTTTTGAGAAGCAGGGTGTTTTGGAGAACGTTGATGATGATAGTACGGTCATCCATATGATCAATACAGCAAGGTATGCACAGTTATTGTCAGATAAAAGACTTGCCGATGGCATACTTCCCAAAATAGACAATGCTTTTGCAGCAATTGATAATGGCGTGAAAGAAGTGTTGATCGGGTATGCAAAGGACCTGCTTCAAAACTGTACGCAGGATGTAAAAGGTACTTTATTCAAATGACCGTTGAAGAATTATATACTGATGCTGTCGGATTATTGAAAACGCTTATTGCTATTCCTTCTTATTCACGGGAGGAAGACGGTACTGCGACAGTGCTCATGGACTTTTTCAATCAAAGAGAAATTCAGGTAAAACGGCATCTAAACAATATATGGTGTGCCAATGCCTTTTTTGATGCCGCCAAACCTACTATTTTACTGAATTCACATCATGATACGGTGAGGCCTAATCCCCGTTATACCCGGGACCCTTTTCAGCCGGTAACAGAAGGGGGAAAACTATACGGGCTGGGTAGTAATGATGCAGGGGGAAGCCTGGTAAGCTTGGTAGCTGCTTTCCGACATTTTTATGGGAAGCAGGAACTGAAGTATAATCTGATCCTTACAGCAACGTCCGAAGAAGAGATAAGCGGTTCAAACGGAATAGAAAGTCTTATACCATTGTTGCCACCAATAGACGCCGCTATTGTGGGTGAGCCCACACAGACCGATCTGGCCATTGCAGAAAAAGGATTGCTGGTGCTGGATTGTAGAGCAACCGGTAAACCAGGTCATGCTGCAAGGGCGGAGGGGGAGAATGCCATATATAAAGCCATTCAGGATATAGCCTGGTTCAGCAGTTTTCAGTTCCCGGAGATATCCCAAACACTGGGACCTGTAAAAATGAGTGTAACTTCAATCAATTCCGAAAATAAGGCACATAATGTTATTCCCGCCGAGTGCAGTTTTGTAGTGGATATTAGGCTGACTGATGTGTATACACCTGAAAAAGCACTTGAGGTGATCAAACAGCATATAACGAGCGAAGCAAAACCAAGAAGTATGCGGCTAAAATCTTCAGGCATTGATTTGGAACACCCCTTGGTACAGGCAGGCATCAGCCTGGGTAAAAGAACGTATGGTTCACCTACCTCCTCGGACGCAGCTTTTATTAAAGCTCCCGTGTTAAAATGCGGGCCGGGTGATAGTGCCCGAAGTCATACGGCCGATGAATTCATATACCTGGAAGAGATACGGCAAGGGATTAACACCTATATAGGCATTCTGGAAAAAATACTATGACATGAAACTTTGGCAAAAAGAAAAGTCGGTATCAGAAGCGGTGGAAAAATTCACTGTTGGCAAGGACAGGGAACTGGATATGCAGCTGGCACCATTTGATGTTCTGGGATCCCTTGCACATATTCGGATGCTTGAGTCCGTGGGGTTGCTTTCAGTTGAGGAACTCACAAAACTTCAGTTGGAACTGAAGAATATTTATCATGAGATCCTGGAAGAAAAGTTTACACTGGATGATGGAGTGGAAGATATTCATTCGCAGGTAGAAATAGTTCTTACCCGCCGCCTGGGAGATACTGGTAAGAAGATCCATAGTGCCAGGAGCAGGAACGACCAGGTGTTGGTTGACCTGAGATTATTCTACCGCCATAAGATCGAAGAACTCGTTGCCGGCGTTACTGAATTATTCAACCTGTTGATAAGGCAGAGCGAAAAATACAAGCAGGATCTGTTACCCGGATATACACATCTGCAGCTGGCAATGCCCTCTTCTTTCGGGCTTTGGTTTGGTGCCTTTGCTGAAAGTCTGATCGATGACCTCGTCACTCTGGAAGCTGCTTACCGGGTGGTCAACAAGAATCCGCTCGGTTCCGCTGCAGGCTATGGTTCCTCATTTCCCATCGACAGGCAGCTTACTACGGAATTACTCGGTTTTGATACCCTGAATTACAATGTGGTATATGCCCAGATGGGCAGGGGAAAGACAGAGCGTATACTGGCCTCATCCATGGCAAATATCGGCGCCACGTTGGCCAAACTCAGTATGGATGCATGCCTGTATCTTAACCCCGACCTTGCTTTCATTTCTTTTCCGTCGGAGCTCACTACAGGCAGCAGCATCATGCCACATAAGAAGAACCCGGATGTGTTTGAACTGATACGGGCCTATTGTAACCGGCTGCAGGCCCTGCCCAATGAAATCATGCTTATGACCGCCAACCTCACTTCCGGCTATCACCGCGATATGCAGTTGATGAAGGAGCACATGATACCAGCCTTTGATGAACTCGGTTCCTGTTTGTCCATGATGTGCCTGATGCTTGAAAATATACAGGTCAGGACTGATATTTTAAAAGAGGATAAATACCGCTACCTGTTCAGCGTGGAGGAAGTGAATAAATTGGTGGAAAAGGGTATCCCCTTCCGGG
>JANYAL010000152.1 GCA_025361325.1 Bacteroidota bacterium | reverse complement strand
CACCGGAAAGGTCATCAACAGTTCAGGGTTTTTGGAAATAGCCGCCACAAAAGGTTCCGGATTGGAAATCATCAAAACACAATTGATCGGTGATTATAACCTACCCAATGTGCTGGCTGCTTTGGCAATTGGCAAATATTTTAATGTAGCAGATTATAAGATAAAGGCAGCCCTCGAAAACTATATTCCTACAAACAGCCGTAGCCAGCTGATACTGAAAGAAAGCAACAAGATCATCTTGGATGCCTATAATGCCAATCCAACCAGTATGAAGGCTGCGATTGAAAATTTTGCAAAAATGGATGGATCGAATAAAATTCTGATGCTGGGTGGTATGATGGAACTGGGCCAGGAAAGTATTGCCGAACACCAGTCAATTATAACATTGATCAATAGTATCAAATGGAAAGCGGTCGTCCTTGTGGGCGGTGATTTTTTAAAGATCCAACATCCTTATATCAGTTTTGAAAATTCTACACAAGCAAGGAAATGGCTTCAGGATCAACAATTTACCAATTCACAGTTGATGATCAAGGGAAGCCGTAGTATTGAAATGGAAAAAGTGCTGGGATAAAAAACCTCTTTCGCTGAAGCTGTTGAGGTTGAAGCGGAGACGAAGGGATTCGAACCCTTGATAGAGTTTCCCCTATACACACTTTCCAGGCGTGCTCCTTCAACCACTCGGACACGTCTCCATTTTTAGGACAGCAAAAATACACCATAAGAAGCTATAAGCGGAATATTTTTTCTGCATTTGCTGTAGTCACAGCAGCCACTTCCTCCACCTCAACATGCTTGATCAGGGCCAGTTTTTCTGCTATATATTTCAGATAACTGCACTCGTTTCTTTTACCCCTAAATGGGGCTGGTGTCAAATAAGGCGAATCCGTTTCCAGGACCAGGTATTCCAGGCCGATCTTTTCTATCACTTCGGCCAGCCCGGAATTTTTATAGGTAAGCACACCTCCTATGCCAAGGTAAAAACCTGCATCAATGATGTCCCTGGCATTTTCATAGGTGCCGCTGAAACAATGAAATATTCCGCTGATCCCCTGCGGAACAAATTCCTGGACCACATCAATGGTCTCCTGCATGGCATGGCGGGTATGTATAACAATTGGAAGATCATATTGTAATGCCCATGCGATCTGCATCCTGAAAGCGGCATACTGTTCATTGACGAAGGTCTTGTCCCAATAAAAATCCAGGCCAATTTCTCCCAGTGCAGCATATTTTCTCTTGCCCAGCCAACCCGAAACAATTTCCAGTTCTACCTGATAATCTGCATTCACCGAACAGGGATGAAGGCCTGCCATAGCCCTGCAGGATTCCGGATATCTCTCTTCCATTAACAGTTGATTTTTTATCTCTCTGCTGTCAATGGCAGGAAGATAAAATTTACTTACCCCCGATTCGGCAGCTCTTTCCATGACAGCCTCAATATCATTACTGTATTCATCAAGGTATAGATGGCAATGTGTGTCTATTAATTTCATACATGAATAGTATACAAAAGTGATCGAAATGAATTCATTTATGCCCCTTTTACCCTTGTAAAGATCCATGACCAGTCTTCATTGCATTCGATTTCACACACTGAAAAATGGAAAGATAATTACGGTTCCCGGTATCCAGTTAATTCATTAAAAGAACTTCTCTGAATCGCAAACCGGATTTGTTCAATAAACCAAAATAAACGGATTCCTTTTACCAGCAAGCCTTATAAACGAAAAATTTATTGTTTTTTTAATAACAACAACGTATTTTTACGACAGTTTTCATAGGGTACGGATTAAAAACGGGCCAGGGTTTCTACCCCGGCCCAATTTTTTTACTCCATGTATACCTTGTATTTGTGATGGTATAGACCGGTCATATCTTTATCTTTTCAAACCGATATCCTCTTTCACTAAAATACTTCAAAACTTCCGGTAAAGCATACTGCATTCTTATTGCGGCTTTCTCACTGTCATGAAAGACTATAATGGATCCCTTACCCGTATTTGCAATAACATTTGACAAACATTGAGAAGGAGTTAGTGAATTATCAAAATCACCACTCAATACCGTCCACATAATGGTCCTGAAACCAAAACCCCTCCCCGACAGGATCCTCAGTTGAAAACGGGAGATCTTACCGTAGGGTGGCCTGAACAAATTGCTGTCAATATATTTCCTGGCTTCACCAATATCTTCAAGGTATGTAGCATCCCTGGTCTTCCAGCCGTTCAAATGGCTGAAACTGTGGTTCCCTACACCATGACCTTCATCCAGTATCCTTTTATATATTTTTGGATTGGCCAGTACATTCTTTCCAATACAAAAGAACGTGGCCCTTGCATCATATTTTTTCAGTTCTTCCAGCACAAATGGTGTAACCAGGGGATGAGGACCGTCATCAAAAGTTAAATAGATGACCTTCTCATGACCAGGCATCATCCAAATACAGCCTCCATACAATTTCCGCAGCCACCAGGGTGTTCGAATAAAATAAAACATAGGGCAATTTAAAATTTAAAACCGGTTCCCAGTCTATAAAACCAACCATGACTAATTCATCTATGTATTTACATTAGCTTTATCACTGCTTATATTTGCCAGTTATGAACAAAATAAGAGTTCGTTTTGCCCCAAGTCCTACCGGGGGATTGCATTTGGGTGGTGTCCGAACCGTGTTATTCAATTATTTATTCGCAAAAAAACACGGAGGAGACTTCATTTTGCGGATCGAGGACACAGACCAGTCGAGGTTTGTACCCGGTGCTGAACAATATATTTTTGATTGCCTTGCCTGGTGCGGACTGGTACCTGATGAAAGCCCGGTACATGGCGGACCTTATGGGCCATACCGACAGAGCGAAAGAAAGGAGATATACCGTACCTACGCCGAACAACTGGTCAGTGAAGGGCATGCCTATTATGCATTCGATACAACTGAAGAACTGGATGCCATGAGGGAAAGACTTAAAGAAGCGGGTAGCCAAAGCCTTCAATATGACCACCATATCAGGATGCGTATGAACAATTCCTTGCGCCTGCATCCCGAAGAGACAAAAGCATTACTGGATGCAGGAACACCTTATGTTATACGGATAAAAGTGGATGCCAATGAAACAATATCCTTCAGAGACATGATCAGGGGCGAATTGGAATTTGATTCTTCCCGTGTGGATGACAAAGTGTTGCTGAAGGCCGATGGGATGCCCACTTACCACCTAGCTGTTGTGGTAGATGACCATTTGATGAAGATCAGTCATGCATTCCGGGGCGAAGAATGGTTGCCAAGCGCCCCGGTTCATATACTCCTCTGGAAATATCTTTTCGGATTAGATGCCATGCCGCAATGGGCACATTTTCCCCTTATACTGAAACCCGATGGTAATGGAAAACTCAGCAAGCGCGATGGTGACCGGTTGGGCTTCCCGGTATTTGCCCTGGACTGGAAGGATCCCGTGAGTGGTGATATAACCAGGGGCTTTAAAGAGATCGGTTTCCTATGTGAGGCTTTTGTGAACCTGCTGGCTGTTTTAGGATGGAATAACGGCACCGAACAGGAGGTCTTTACCGTGGAAGAACTCATAAACCAATTTAGTATTGAACGGGTACACAAGGGAGGTGCAAAATTTGATTATGAAAAAGCAAAATGGTTCAATCACCAGTGGATACAGAAATTACCGGTGTCAGCATATACTTCCCAGGTTCTTGAGATATTAAAAGATAAGAATGTCTCTGTAAGCGGGTCCTACCTGCAGCAGGTATTGGATCTGATCAAAGACCGTTGTACGTTGCTTTCTGATTTCTGGGACCAGGGATTCTTCTTTTTCGAGTCGCCAATTGCCTATGATGAAGCATCTGTAAAACCGAAATGGGACACCGGAAAGAATAATTACTTCGATACACTCATGAACAGATATGCCACAACAGCGCTTTGGTACCAGGATGAGATTGAAAAAGTATTTAAGGAACTGGCTATGGAGCAGCAAATAAAGGTTGGAGAATTGCAAATGATCTTCAGAGTGATGCTGGTAGGTAGTAAAACGGGACCCGGCGTTTTTGCCATTGCAAATACGATTGGACAGGAAGAAACCATTAAAAGAATTCAGAACGCTCTGCTTGTTTTTGGCTAATTTTAAAACTATGAACAGACCGATCAGGGTATTGGTTGCAAAAGTTGGTTTGGACGGCCACGACCGGGGCGCCAAGATCATTGCCACTGCACTCCGGGATGCCGGCATGGAGGTGATTTATACAGGGCTTCGCCAGACCGCCGAGATGGTCGTGAATGCCGCACTGCAGGAAGATGTGGACGCAATCGGTGTAAGTATCCTCAGCGGGGCACATAATACCATTTTCCCTAAAATAATTTCCCTCATGAAAGAGAAAGGCATGAATGATGTTTTGCTTACCGGTGGAGGCATCATACCCGAGGATGACATGATAGCGCTTCATGAAATGGGTGTGGGTAAATTGTTCCCGCCCGGTACACCTACCGTAGAGATCGCAGATTATATCAGGCAATGGGTAAAGGAAAACAGGAGTTTTTAACTTGTATAAGGCGTTTTACCCACATTCAACCACCAGGTATTCCACCTGCTCAACCGAACTCATGAAAGATTACCGGGAATAAAATAACACACATGTACAACACAATCTTAACCAACCTGGAGAATGGTATCCTTACCATCACCATCAACCGGCCTGAGAAAATGAATGCCCTGAATGCAGAGGTTCTTACCGATCTGGATCATGCCCTGGATGAAATTTATACCAATCCGGAAATAAAAACAGCCATCATTACCGGTGCAGGACCCAAAGCATTTGTTGCCGGTGCGGATATCACGGAATTCAATGGACTCAGCAGGGAAGCTTCCATGGCCCTCGCCAAAAGAGGACAGGACATATTTTTCAGGATCGAGAACAGCAAGAAACCCATTGTTGCTGCCGTTAACGGATTTGCCCTGGGCGGGGGATGCGAACTTGCCATGGCCTGTCATTTCAGGCTGTGCAGCGAGAATGCCAGGTTCGGACAGCCCGAAGTGAACCTGGGCCTGATCCCTGGTTACGGTGGAACACAACGCCTCACACAACTGGTTGGCAAAGGCAAAAGCATGGAACTGCAGATGACAGCCGGTATGCTCAATGCCAGTGAGGCCCTGCAGCTCGGATTGGTCAATTATGTGACCCCACCGGAAGCTTTGCTAAACAAGACCAGGGATATCCTTCTAATCATACAGTCAAAAGCCCCTATTGCAATCGGAAAGGTCATTGAATGTGTTAATGTTGCCGTAGTAAGTGACAGCGCTAATGCCAATGGCAAAAGCGGATATGATAAAGAAATAGTTGCATTCGGGGATTGTTTTGTAACTGAAGATATGAAAGAAGGAACCTCCGCATTCCTGGAAAAAAGGAAAGCCGATTTCAAAGGACGATAGAAAACATCAATAAAACATTAATATTTATTAAATATAAATTGCGCTTTCAATGCAGAAGAAAAAGCTTCTTGCTTAGGTCAGGGAGCTACCATCTGTGTTAATTAACACAGATGG
>JANYAL010000109.1 GCA_025361325.1 Bacteroidota bacterium | reverse complement strand
CCTTTTGGTAAGATCCCCGAGTTAATAATTTCCTTTGCAACCGCTTCCGTCAAATAGGAGGTTATTGTTGCCGGTTTTATTATACAGGGCATTCCGGCGAGCAAGTTCACTGCGATCTTTTCCAGCATACCCCAGACTGGGAAATTAAATGCATTTATATGGATGGCCACCCCTTCTTTTGGAACAAGGATATGCACTCCCATGAAAGAAAAGTTCTTACTAAGATTATGACCTTCGCCATCAACACAAAAGGTCTCGTTCGGAAATTTTCTACGTAATGATGCGTTAGCGAAAAGGTTTCCTATGCCTCCTTCAATATCAACCCAGCTGTCGGCCTTTGTGGCCCCGGTCTGATAACTTAGTGCATAAAATCTATCCAGAAAACTTCTAAGATGCAGTGCTAGTGCCTTCAACATATTACCCCTTTCATGAAAGGTCATTTTGCGTAAGGCCGGGTTTCCTACGGACCTCCCATAATTCAAAGCAGCTGAAAAATCAAGTCCCTTTGTACTTGCCCTAGCTATGGATTCACCATTCACAGCATTAAAAAGTTGCTGGCCTTCACCATCGCCGGTGATCCATTGGCCGGTAATATAATTTCCCAGTTTCATATCAGGATCTTTAGAAAACGAAGTTAGTTTAAAAATAAAAGGCGTGAGGAATGGGCTAATAAATATAGGGGAGGTCGTTAATGTTTTATATTAAACGGAATTGTCGTAAGTGATGGGTCACATGCGTATGGTGCACTGTATCCATACTTCCAGGCTCAATTCACCGAATACAGGGTTTGTTGTTTTCTTTGCTGAATCCGGGTTGAAATCATCAAAGAGATCCATTGATCTCGTTTTGCAAGGATTCAATTACCTAAGCTATTGATCTGTTCCTTAAGGACAAAAGCGTTTCGGGAAGTACATCCAAAGTTGCCTTTGTTTTTCCCGAAACGCTTTATCACTTATTTGAGATTATTTGAATCTTGGCAGGTGTTAAAA
Source organism: Bacteroidota bacterium (assembly GCA_025361325.1). GTDB lineage: Bacteria > Bacteroidota > Bacteroidia > Chitinophagales > Chitinophagaceae > Ferruginibacter. The sequence goes on along the minus strand of JANYAL010000109.1, from coordinate 6,899 downwards.
GGTAGATTTTTCACCCGTTCAATTATTTCTTCTTGCATGAAAATGAATTTTGCCTAATCGATTGGTGGAGAAACTATGTAAATAGATTAAATGGGAGTTTGCTGGTTTACTCAAATTTATTAACGCCTGGAATCTATTTCGATGCAAAGCCTCTGAAAGATATTGTCGACAGAACCCTCACCATTGACCATTACGACTTTTCTGAATTTCCGGTAATAATCAGCTACCACCAATGTTTTATCATGGTATTCTTTGATCCTCGCCCGGATAACCTGTTCGTTGGTATCATCGCTTCTTCCGCTTGTCTCACCTCTTATTAAAAGTCTCTTTAACAATTCGTCCTCACTTACATCCAAAGCAAGCATAACTGCTATTGGCGTTTTCTTTAATTCCAGCAGTTTATCAAGCGCCTCTGCCTGTGTAGACGTTCGGGGAAACCCATCAAATAAAAATCCTTTTGCATCTTGATTTTCGTCTAATGCAGAACCGATCATACTTATAACCACTTCGTCTGGTACCAGACTGCCCTTGTCCATAAAACTCTTTGCCTCTTGACCCAGCGGTGTATTCCGGGTGATCTCATGGCGCAACAAATCACCGGTACTCAGGTGTTTGAGGCCATACCTGGAAATAAGTTTTTCACTTTGTGTACCCTTTCCGCTGCCTGGAGGTCCAAATAATATAAGATTGAACATATATATTTACTGTCCGTATTAAGATAGCAAATATAATATATGGACTTTAATTAATCTTTAACTACTGAAATAAATAGATAAAAAACCAAATTATCATTCCATATGTAAATAGGTAAGACAGTTAATGATATTTTTCAGGGCAATGGGCTGTAATTTCGTTCGTTTGTATACAAAGACCCTTGTCTTAAACCAAAAAAAAGGATACATGAATAATTTGAGCAAAAAAAAGGATACCCTTATGTACTCAAATCAAGATTCTGAAAAATTGGTATTCAATGATAATGAGTGGAAAAAGATACTTCCGGCAGATGTATATCATATAGCCAGGGAAAAGGGAACCGAAAGGGCATTTACAGGCAAATACTGGGATCACAAAGAAGTAGGTACTTATTATTGTGCCGCGTGTGGCAGTCCATTATTTAATAGTAATGGAAAATTTGAGAGCAGTTGCGGATGGCCAAGCTTTTTTGAACCGCTAAACAAGGAAAGCCTCAATTTCATACCCGATAACAGTTATGGTATGAAAAGGACGGAAGTGACATGCGGCAAATGTAATGCACACCTAGGACATGTTTTTGAAGACGGTCCGCCGCCAACCGGATTACGTTATTGTATAAATTCGGTGATTCTTGATTTTAAAAAAGAAGAAGATCCGGAATAAGAAAACTGTCAAAAGAAAAGTGAAGCTTTTTAATAGTGTTATTATTTGATTCCCAATTTCCTTTTTACTTTATCAGCTATGTCGTCTGACTCGGGAAAGACAAATACATATTCCTTGGGAAACACGTGTGTATAACCGTTCTCTTTGGCAACTGTTTTCACTGCCTCCAGGGCTTTTTTCTGAATGGGAACAGCCAGTTCATTCCGTCTGGTATCTATCTGGTTCTGAATCTTTTGGTCCATGCCGCTGAGTTCCTGGATCTTATCCTGCAAAATCCTTCTTTGAGCCTCTTTGGCTGCAGGCGTCATTTTTAAGGAGTCTGCCACAAATTTATTATACTTGTCATTCAGTTCTTTCTGCATCTCATTTGCATTGGCATTAAGGGCATCCGTATATTCCCGGAGCGTGGTGTCGGCCTTTTTGGCTTCAGGCATGGAATTGAGTACCTCATTCAGATCAATAAAACCAATTTTATTCTGGGCCGATGCGGTATTATAGAAAAAATGTAATGTCCAAATCATAAGAATCACTACCAAAAATCGCTTGTTCATTTTCGTTGTTTTAGTTTGAAAACCCTTTTATTACCAAATATAGGGTGTCAAAGGATCCCTCATTTTTTTGGGTAGGCAAATATAATAGTAATAACGTTGCACGGACATCTGCATCGACCATTGATCTTATATTTTTTTTAACGGTTGTAATTTATCAGAATCTGTAATATGATATCTCTGTATTTTTACATTTCTTTTGAGTCTTCCCGTATTTTTTGCACCTTCAGTATTCAAAATTAACTTATGAGAACTATCCGCTTAGCTGTTTACTGTATACTGTTCTGTTCACAATCCCTTTTTGCCCAAAAGATCTCATTAGACCAATTTAAAAATCTCAAGGCCCGTAGTATCGGTCCGGCAGGCATGAGTGGCCGAGTTACGTCTATTGATGCAGTATATAGTAATCCCGACCTTATTTATCTTGGAACCGCTTCGGGAGGGGTATGGAAAACCGAGAATGGGGGCTCAACCTGGCAGCCGGTATTTGATGAACAACCCATTTTAAATATCGGTGCTGTGGCCATTCAGCAGACCAACCCTTCCGTGGTTTGGGTGGGAACAGGTGAGGGTAATCCCCGGAATTCATTGAATATAGGCAGCGGTATTTTCAAAAGTCTTGATGGTGGGAAAAGCTGGAAATTGATGGGACTGGAAAAAACAAGGAATATACATAGGATCATCGTTGATCCTGTGAATCCAAACACGGTCTATGTGGCAGCCATTGGTAACCCATACAGTGAACATCCCGAGCGGGGTGTATATAAAACAACAGACGGGGGGGATAGCTGGAATTTAATCCTTCACACGAATGATACCAGCGGTTGTGCAGATCTTATAATGGACCCAACCAATCCAAATAAGCTTATTGCTGCCATGTGGCAGCATCGCCGGACACCCTGGAGTTTTACCAGTGGTGGAACCGGTAGTGGATTATATATTACCGTTGATGGCGGTAGAAACTGGAAAAAACTGGGGAAAAGTGACGGTATCCCTGAAGGGGATCTGGGAAGGATTGGTCTTACCATATCTTATAATGAACCAAAAAGAGTATATGCGCTTGTGGAGGCAACAAAAAACGGTCTGTACCGTAGCGATGACGGGGGGTTCAAATGGGAATTGGTCAATAGTAATAAGGCAGACGTTACAAACCGGGCGTTCTATTTTCAGGATATTCGTGTAGATCCTAAAAACGAAAACAGGTTGTATAATATAAACCAGGTCATCAGCATGAGCGAGGACGGAGGGAAGACCTTCAAGAACATAATACCTTATGGAGGCATTCATCCTGACCATCATGCTTTCTGGATAAATCCATTCGACCCCAATTTTATTCTTGATGGAAACGATGGGGGGATCGGCATCAGCCGCGACAGGGCCAGGAGCTGGAAATTCGATGAGCAAATACCGGTTGGACAGTTCTATCACATCAACACAGATAATAGAATACCCTACCATGTTATGGGCGGTATGCAGGATAATGGGAGCTGGCGCGGACCCGCCTATATCTGGCGTAATGGCGGCATCAGGAATTATTACTGGGAAAATATAGGGGGGGGCGATGGGTTTGACGTAATGGCCGACCCGGATAATAATGATTGGGTGTATTCCATGAGCCAGAAAGGTGAATTGGGTAAACAGAATGTGGTCACCGGTGAAAGAATGGGTATCCAGCCGCCTGATCCCGATCTGAAAACCCGTTTGCGTTTTAACTGGAACGCCGCCCTGGCACAGGATCCCTTTGATGGCAATATCATTTATTTTGGTAGCCAGTTCCTGCACCGAAGCAGTAATAAAGGCCTGGACTGGGAGATCATTTCGCCTGATCTTACCACAGATAATAAGGTTCAGCAAAACCAGGACAACAATGGTGGATTGTCCCTTGATATCACCGGAGCTGAAAATTACAATACCATCATTTGTATAGAACCCTCTAGAATAGACAGGAAAATCATATGGGTTGGCACTGATGATGGTAATGTACAACTGACCAGAGACGGTGGAAAGACCTGGACCAATTTCCGTGGAAAGATACCGGGCATGCCTTTGGGTGCCTGGGTGCCCCAAATAAAGGTAAGCAAGTACAACCTTGCGGAAGCTTTTGTGGTCTGCAATGATTACCGCCGGGGGGATTTCAGGCCATACATATTCCGAACCCGGGATTTCGGTCAATCATGGGAAAGGATGCTGGATGAATCGAAAGCCAAGGGTTATGCACTTTGCATGATACAGGACCCTGTTGAACCCAACCTCATCTTTGCTGGTACAGAACAGGGTCTTTGGATAAGTTTTGATAACGGTTCAACGTTCCAGCAATGGAAAAATGATTACCCATCCGTGTCCACTTATGACCTAGCTATTCAGGAAAGAGAAGCCGATCTCTGTATTGCCACATTCGGGCGGGCGTTATATATACTAGATGATATCCGGCCATTCAGAAAGGTTGCTGCCGGCAAGGGGAATGCTTTTTCAAAATCAATTACTGTATTTGAGGTTCCGGTCGCCTACCAGGCAAGAAATCTGCCAGCCCCTGGTTACGAATGGAGTACCTGGGGATTATATGAGGGCAAGAACCGGTCAAGGGGGGCGGAGTATTCTTTCTATGTCAGACCCCCGGAGAAAACGGATACTGCCGGCAAAGCAAAGAATGATTCTGCAACAGTAAGGATTTATACAGCAGGAAATGAATCGATACGAACAATCAGAATAAAGGCTGATACAGGATTCAACAGGAATTACTGGGGCTTTGAGATGAAGGGGGTGCGGCAACCCGGAACTCCCAAACTAAAAGTCAATTCACCCGAACCGGGTGGCATGCCTGTGTATCCAGGCACTTATAAAATAGTGATTCATTTAGGGAAAGAATCAGATTCTACCCTTATCCAGGTGCTCGCTGACCCAAATGGTCCACCCAGCCGGGAGATCTACGATGCTAAAATGAATGCTATCAAACGAATTGAAAAAAGTACGGCCCGGCTCACAGCCATTACCGACCAGCTGTCAGATGCAGACGAAACTATTGCCAAGGTTGAGGCTGAATTAAAGAATATAGAGGGAAAAGATGCTGACAGTCTAAGAAAGACAGGTAAAGCCATGACCGACTCAATGAAGAATCTACGAAACCTGATCTTTGGAAAGCCGCCAGAAAAACAGGGTGAAGGCGCACCTTACCAGATCACAGTAACCGGCATCCTCGGAGAAGCCAGGAGTGAGGTGCTAAGCAAAACAAAGATTCCGGATATCCAGGAAATAAGGATCATTGAGGAGGCCGAGGGTTTGGTTAATGAAACGGTCAGAAAGTCCAACACATTCTTTAAAGGACCTTGGATTCAATATCAAAAGCAGGCCGAAAACACTCCCAGGAGGTTATTCGGCGAATTCAAAGAGATCGAATAAAAAAGGATTCATGTTTTAATACCCGCTGTACCTTCTTTTTCAGTGGGTTTTTTGTTTTACCCCCTTTTAAAAATTACTTTTGCTGTTGTTATCCCCTGCTGATCATTAACAAGTGAATGTATGACCTCATCTAAACTCAGCCACCTGGCGCAAACCTTAAAGGGGTCTGAAATTGTACGCCTTGGCGCAGTTATCAAGGAAAAGGTCAGGCAGGGGGAAAAAATATACAATTACACCATCGGTGATTTTGATTCTGCTATCTTCCCTATTCCTGCAGGGCTGGAAAATGAGATTATTCTTGCATATAAGAATGGTTATACAACATATCCCGCAGCAGAAGGAATCCTTGAATTAAGAGAGGCCGTGTCCGGTTTCATCAATTCCCGGGAAGGGTTAAAATATGGTGTAAACGAGATCCTGATCGCCGCAGGGGGGCGTCCGTTGATCTATGCCTTATACCGTGCCATTGTTGACAAGGGCGACAAAGTGATCTATGCCGTTCCGAGCTGGAACAACAATCACTATGTGCATTTTACCGATGGTGAACATGTGGTCATTGAAACAAAACCTGAAAATAATTTCATGGTCACGGCCGAACAGATCAACAAATGCATAAACGGGGCAACTTTGTTATCCCTGTGTTCGCCTTTGAACCCTACTGGTACTACATTCGAAAAAGAAGAGTTGGAATCCATTTGTGATCTTGTTCTGGAAGAGAACAACAAAAGGCCGGAATGTGAAAAGAAATTGTACGTCATGTACGACCAGATATACTGGACACTTTGTTTTGGAAAAACCGTTCACTATAATCCCGTTTCCCTCAGGCCCGAAATGAAGGATTACACTATATTTATAGATGGCATCAGCAAGGCTTTTGCTGCAACCGGAGTGAGGGTGGGATGGGCATTAGGGCCCGCTGAAGTGTTGATGAAGATGCGGTCCATCAACAGTCATGTTGGTGCCTGGGCTCCCCTGGCGGAACAAAAAGCTGTTGCCGGATATCTGTCGCAGACCGAAGCGATCGATCGGTATTTCATTCAATTCAAATCAGAAGTGGAGGCCCGCCTTCTAAAGATCTACAATGGTTTCCAACAATTGAAAATGGAGGGGTTCCCAGTAGATGCTATTGCTCCGCAGGCTGCCATTTACCTTACCATACGCGTAGATATTTCCGGCAAAAGTACAGGGGCGGGACTAACCCTGGAAGACCAAGCCGATGTCACGTCCTATCTTCTAAATGAGGCGAGGCTTGCCGTGGTGCCTTTTTATGCATTCGGAGCATCAGCAGACAGCAGTTGGTACAGGTTAAGTGTGGGAACTTGTAAGCTGGGGGAGATCGAAGAGATGTTGGGAATGTTAAGAGCGGCACTGAAAAATCTGCACTGATTTCTTATTCCCTTAAAAATCAAAAACAACGAAGGGTTATAATCAGTTCTTGCAATTCAGGAACTCAAAGGGCTTTAATGAACGCTTGCGGAAAAAGGGTTTAAGCTGTGTGTTTTTATTCATGATCTTAAATTTGTTAAGATCTATCAACTCGTGGGCAATAATAAGATTGTCTGCTTTTTCAACTGAATATAATAACCCATGAAGGAATTC
>JANYAL010000135.1 GCA_025361325.1 Bacteroidota bacterium | reverse complement strand
CCGGAAGAATGCACCATGGATGGAACCATACGTACGCTCGACAGCAAGATGCTGACTGATGTGCATGAACGCATTAAACATACCGCCGAAAAGATCGCAGAGGCCAGTAACGCTGTGGCAGAAGTGAGCTTCAAAGAAATGACCCTGGTCACTTTTAACGATTCTGCCCTGGTGGAAAAGATGGTACCCTCCCTGCAAACCGCAGCCGGCAGGAACAATGTACGCAGTATGAACTGGGTTACCGGTGCAGAGGATTTCAGTTATTATGGCACCAAAGCACCCGCTTTCTTCTTTTACTTTGGCGGTATGCCCAGGGGCAACGATCCAAAGAATGCCCCACCGCATCATACGGCCGACTTTATGATCGATGACAGCTACCTCTATGTGGGGGTAAAAACCTTCTGCCAGCTGGTGTTTGATTATCCGAAAAAATAGATACATTCATACGTGAATGAGAACCATAAGCCCTTTAGGCTTGCTTGTACAAATAGATTTTAATAATGTTGACCGTTACATTTATATTGATTTCCATACCTATAATACTTTTATAAAACTATAACACCCATTCACTATTATTTATTCACGGTTCAAACCCCGCTATATGAAAAAACTTCTCTTTCTCAGTTCACTGCTCCTCTCCATTTCAGCCATCGCCCAAAACCGCATGACACCTGAATTACTATGGCAGTTGGGCCGGGTAAGCGCCCTGGGCATGTCGAAGGACGGGAAATATGTGCTGTATTCGGTTTCCACACCCAATGCAGCGGAGAATAAGAGTATCCATAAGAGTTATGCCATACCGGTAGGCGGTGGTGATCCCATGCCCGTGAACAATCCCGACAGCATGATGAACAACGAGAAGATATCGCCAGACGGTACATACCTCATCAGCAGCGAGGAAGTGAAGGTGAAGAAAGTGACCGGCAGAGATTATTACCCCAACATGAACAAATCCAATGTCTATATCTTCGATAACCTCACATACCGGCACTGGGATACATATACGGAAGGCAAATTCGGACACGTGATGCTTTCCCCACTGGTGAACGGAAAGCCCGGCGAAGCCACCGACCTGATGAAGGGAGAGCCTTACGACTGTCCACAGAAACCCTTTGGCGGTGATGAGGACTTTGTCTGGAACCCCAACAGCAAGGATGTGGTGTACTGCACCAAGAAAGAATACGGTACGGCTTATACACTTAGTACCAATACCGACCTTTATGATTATAATATTGTAACCGGCAAGACTACCAACCTCACAGCCGGCATGCCCGGGTATGATATACAGCCTTCCTTCAACCACCAGGGACAACTGGCCTGGCTAAGTATGAAAAGAGCGGGCTATGAAGCTGATAAACAGGACATCATTGTATCAGATGGCATACTGAAGCTGAACCTCACCGCCGGCCGCGATGATATCCACGTGGAAGGATACAAATGGAGCGCGGACGGTAGCAGGATCTATTTCTATGCTCCTATCAATGGCACCCTGCAATTATTTGAAGTGAATTATCCTGGTATAAAGAAGGAAATGGTACAGGTGAAACAGGTAACCAGGGGAGATTTTGATATAACGGGCATCGTAGGACAAACCGGCAATACCCTCATCGTATCCCGTACCGACATGAATCATGCTGCGGAATTATATACGGTAGATCTTTCCAACGGTACCATGAAACAGCTCAGCCATGTCAATGACGCAGTATATGCAACACTTGATATGGGCAAAACGGAGCGACGTTTTGTGAAGACCACCGATGGTAAGGATATGCTGGTATGGGTGATCTATCCACCGGGCTTCGATGCCACGAAGAAATACCCCACCCTCTTATATTGCCAGGGAGGCCCGCAATCGGCCCTCACCCAGTTCTATTCCTTTCGCTGGAATTTCCAATTGATGGCAGCTAACGGCTATATCATTGTTGCGCCTAACCGCAGGGGTATGCCCGGGCATGGTACCAAATGGAACGAGGAGATCAGCAAGGACTGGGGCGGGCAGGTGATGAATGATTACCTCAGCGCCATAGACGCACTCAGTAAGGAAAAATATATAGACAGGAGCCGGCTGGGATGCATCGGCGCCAGTTATGGCGGTTATTCCGTGTTTTACCTGGCGGGCATTCACAATAACCGCTTCAAAACTTTCATCGCGCACGATGGTGTATTCGATTTCAGGAGCATGTACGGCACTACCGATGAGATGTGGTTCGAGAACTGGGACAAGGGCGGGCCTTACTGGGACAAGAGCAATGCCGCTGCGCAGAAGAGTTTTTCTAAATTCAACCCCAGCGACCTGGTGGCCAAATGGAACACCCCCATCCTCATCTACCAGGGCGGCAGGGATTACCGGGTACCCATCGAGCAGGGCCAGCAGGCTTTCCAGGCCGCACAGCTAAGGGGAATAAAGAGTAAGTTCATCCTCCTCCCCGACCAGAACCATTGGGTGCTCACAGCACAGGATGCCCTGGTTTGGCAGCACGAGTTTTATAAGTGGCTGGAGGAAACGCTGAAGTAGTGAATAACGGGAAGGATCAATACGAACATTTATCTTGAACATTTTCCTCACCCGTCAGGCGCCAATGGTCACAGGCAAAAACAATTCGATTCCTCAAAAGAGTTGATGAAAAAACAAATAGCCGATTGGAAATATTAAGAATGGCTTCTC
>JANYAL010000115.1 GCA_025361325.1 Bacteroidota bacterium | reverse complement strand
ATGTTTTAATTTTTGATACTGGTGGCCGCTTAATAATGTGGCTACCGGAAAGGTATTTGGGGTGTTCAATCGAAGAAAGTGATACAAAATTTGTTTATGTGCCCACAATATATCAGAAAAGGGAGTTTTATGGAACAGATTATGATTCTCCATCGTCTCCCTCAACTCAATTCTTATCAACTTTATATTGGAATCCTACTGTTGAAGTTAAAAATGGTGAGGCTACCTGCATTTTCAATACCAGCGACATCACTGGTAAATTTAATATTGACGTTCAGGGGGTAAGCACAAACGATGTACTAAACGGAGAAGCAAATTTCACAGTAAAAAAGCAATGAGCTTAATCTTGAATAAAAATTATTTTACTTTTTATATCCGTTAACACTGGCCATAATAAGTTTTTTTCTCTCTGACGCCAGTGTTCCTTTACAGATCAATTTCATAACAGGCACAAGTGGTCTCATTATGTTTGTGTAAAAAATAGTTTGTTCGGGGTGAGAATTCTTGCGCCAACGGCGAGCGGGATAGGTTGGGTTCTATGGATGGGGAGTAATGCAAACAGCGGCAGAAGTTTCTGCTGACTCAGCCTGTATTTTTAATGATGTCTTTGATGATCAGTAAATGGTGTTGGGTATGTATCTGCATAAAACGCAATCCGGCTTTTTTCTGCAGGCGCCCAAATACCGGGTGAACAAAATTTGCCTCAGCAGGGGCGTTCGATAGGTCTGCCAGCACTGCACGTACTTTTAATAGCCTGTATTGTAAGTCTTCCGGGGTAATATCTGCTGACGGTTTTACCGCCGCTGGGGCATTTGCACGTCCACGGGGAATATGGCCGGATGCCATTATAAAAATCCGTTTTAAACTAAATACTGTTTTAACCTTACCGGGAGTTGAGTTGATCAGTGTATTGCAGATGCGTTCCAGAGCCATCAGGGAATGTGCAATGTGCCAGCCCACGGAGGACGAAGATATCTTTACCGACAGTTTTTTGTATTCGGGAATACGTTGTTCAAGTTCATCAATCAAACCAGGTATATTTTTCACGTATTGAAAGCTAGCTTTTTGGTGAAATAATTATGCCGGGGTAAACATGTTTGGTGCTATTTGAATCCGGTATTGTAAAGATATTACTTTCGCCGTTGTTGGTATAAGATCTTCACTTTAAAGCCGCTAACTTATCTTGCCAGCCCGCTTAGCCCCTTATTCCATTTTCATCTTATACTCTTTCGGCGGCTCCGCCCCCAGCAGGTTCTTCACAAAATAATCCCAGCGCCTGCGCATCATGTAAAAGCTGTCAGCGCCATAGCCATGCCTGGCATTGGGGAAGATAACGAGGTCGAAATCCTTGTTGGCCTTAATAAGCGCATCCACCACCAGGTAGGTATTGTAAGGAGGTACATTATCATCCATGCCGCCATGGGCCAGCATTAGTTTTCCTTTTAAACCGGAGGCGAAGGTTTGGTTGGCCTGGTTGGTGTAATTCGATCTGTCCCTGTTGCCTTTTACCAGCAGACCAATATAACGCTCGCCCCAGTCGTCCTCATAATTCCTGTTATCATGATTTCCGGATTCCGAGATGCCCACTTTATAAAAGTCGGGGTACCTGAACATAGCGGCAGCCGTGGCATAGCCCCCGCCGGAATGCCCCCATATCCCTACCCTTCCCGTATCCATATAAGGATGTGTGGCAGCCAGTTGTTTTATTCCGGCGATCTGGTCTTCCAGCGTATTATCGGCCATATTACCATAGCATAGGTCATGAAAAGATTTAGACCTTCCCGGATTGCAGGTACCGTCAATGATCACCACTACAAAGCCCAGTTCTGCCAGCGCCTGGTTGTCGCCACGGGAGGAAGAAAATGACCTGCTTCCATAGGCCCCGCCCTGCGGACCGGGGTAGATATAGTTAACGACGGGGTATTTCTTTGTTTTGTCCAGGTTGGTGGGTGTAAACACCAGTCCGTACAGGTCCCATTTACCATCGCGCGACTTCACCGTAACGGTCTCAGGCGCCTTCCAACCGGTAGCGGTCAAACGCGAGATATCCGTCTTTTCCAGTGTGGCGATAAGTTTACCCTGCATATCCCGCAATACAGATACGGGGGGCACATCGGGCCTGGAATAACTATCTGTAAAATATTTTCCGTCGGGAGAAATAATAACCCGGTGATCCCCGTCTTCCGGGGTAAGCAGTGAAAGGTTCTTTCCTTTAAAATCGATGCGGTAAAAGTGGCTGAAGTAAGGATCTCTACCCTTTTCCCTTCCGTTGGCCTCAAAGAACAACACCCGGTTCTTTTCATCCGTCTTAATGAGTCGGGTAACTACAAAATCGCCTTTGGTGACCTGGTTCTTCAACTGGCCGGTGGTAGCATCATAGAGATAGAGATGCCCCCAGTCGTCACGCTCCGAGTACCAGATGATCTCGTTGGAGGCAGGCAGGTAATGCCAGTTCACGGCGCCCTGGCCGGATTCATACTGGGTATTCACTTTTTCTTCGAAAAGGTCTTTCACGTCACCGGTAACCGCATCGGCCATCCTTACCTTTTCGTCTTTGTGGTCGCGGGAAGTGGATACAAATACCAGTGTAGTTGCATCGGCATTCCATTCATTGTCATCGAAGGAGCCGGAGCATGCTATATCATCGCATAAGGTTCCGCGCCGGGCATCCGGGGGCATCTTAAAGCGTATGACCTGTTGTTTTTCTACATCAATGATAACGCGCTGTATGCGTATGATATCACTGTCTACCGGCAGGGGGTACTTCCAGGAGGATAATTTGGGAGTACCTGCATTGGTGCTCACCAGGTACATGTCACTTACATGACGCTGGTCCTGTTGAAAGGTGGCGATCTTCTTTGAATCGGGCGACCAGAGGAGGATGGGGCTCTCGCTTTTTTTCCACCCGGCGTTATCGGTAGCATAGCCAAAATCCTTGATGCCATCGGTGGTGAGCTGGGTTTCTTTTTTAGAATCCACATCCCGTACCCACAGGTTCCAGTCCTTTATATAAGCTGCTTTCTTCTTATCGGGCGAAAGGATCTCTGTTGAAATGAACCTTCGGTTATTACGTATTTGTTCTTTGGGTGTTTCGGGAACGAGTGTCTTCAGGTCTCTGGCTGTTTTACGGCTTCCGTCGGCCGGGTTTATGAGCACGTATTCCCTGGTTGTATCTACTGAAACCATATACCAGAAGCGTCCGTCATCGAGCCAGTTCGCATTCACCGGGCCCCGGTCTACCAGTTTACTGGTCTTGTTATTCAGGTATTTGACAGCCTGGTCGTAGTCGGCTGTGGTGTATATTTTTTTCTCCCCATTCTGTGCTGTTGCGGAGATCATGACCAGAAAAGCGGTTAAAGAAAGCAGGAAGTATTTTTTCATTTTTAGCATTTTGCTGGTGTGGTATGATGAACTTAGTGTAGCGATAAATGTATGAAAACTTGAAGATATGGGAACAAGAATGTGTTGAATGGTGAAATTCGGCATGTGCTCCTCCGTTGTTGGCGTCCCCACCTATAAGTTAAATGAGATTGTCCTACTTCGATACCAAAAAGGGCAAAGTCTTTTGTTGTGCATTCGTTATTTGTCTTTCAAACCAATTACGTCTTGTCTAACTTCTTTTCGCAATTTA
>JANYAL010000098.1 GCA_025361325.1 Bacteroidota bacterium | reverse complement strand
GTCATGGATAACAGTTCTGCCACATCCGGACCTGGTGTTGGCAACCCCACTGTTCCTGCCTGCCCGGGTTGTGTGATAAAATATTCTTTCCTGGGTTATACAGATGCGGGAGGATTCAGCTCAATACCTAAAAGCATACCGGTAACCGACGGGCCCGTCAACACCTGTAATACAGGCAGTACTATAACCATTGACGGCACAAATAATTATTTATGGGTACCCATAACCGGCCCCGACGGAAACATACTGGCGGAGATAAATGCCCAGGGCCAGAACCTGGGAGTGGTCACTTCCTCTTTTTATAAGAACAGTGGTGCTATCCGTGTTAATGGGGGTGTTCATTATCTCGACCGTAATATAAAGATCACACCTACCGTCACCACCTTTGCCATACCGGTCAAAATAAGGCTGTATATTTCCAAAGCTGAATATACCGCACTGGCTGCAGATCCATTAAGCGGGATCTCTTCCATTACCCAGTTAAAAGTGTTGAAGAACAGTGACCCCTGCGGGTCAACAATGACAACACCCACCACTTTGCTGACACCAACCAATACACTGTTGGCCGATCTGCAACAAGGTGCCAATGCGTATGTTTTACAGGTAAGTGTTCCAGGCTTTTCTTCTTTCTATTTTGGAGCGAACAATTCCACCTTACCATTGGAACTGCTTTCATTCACCGGTTCTTTGCAAAATAACTTTACCACATTACTGAACTGGAAAACGATCAATGAGGTCAAAACATCCCGCTTTATCATTGAAAGAAGTATTGACGCGCAGAATTTTAACCAGATTGGAATAGTTGCTGCAAGTGTTAACTCCTCTTCCGAGATCAGCTATGCCTTTCAGGATGCTGATGTTACAAACCAGCAATCGTTGAATGTTTTTTACCGCCTGAAGCTAATTGATATTGACGGCTCATATAAATATTCCAATATTGTAAGGATAGCACTGCCCGGAACAAAAGGTATTATCACCTTATCACCAAATCCTGCAATTGACAACATCAGAGCAACCATAATTTCATCAGGAGAATGTAATGCAGACTGGCAGGTCATTGATATTTCCGGCAGGGTATTGCTTCAAAACTCCGCTCCATTGAAAAAAGGGAACAACGAATTGAACATAAATTTAAATAAACTGGCATCGGGTACGTATTACCTGAAGATCAAGGGAACATGTATTGACCTGAATACCAGATTCCAGAGATCATAAGCCTTAACTGATCTTATGATGAAGCAACCCGGGATATTTTGCGAGGTCCAGACCTCGCAAAATATCCCGGGTTGATTGTTAATGTGTGTCTCATTACACCACTGGCATGAACCCGGTTAGCAAAACCCGGTAAGAGAAATAGCCGTCGGAGAGCGCCGGCACCAGTAGAGATCTCGTGGAAAACAAAACACGAAAATCAGCGCGAAAAGGTATTTGAAGCCAGATCAGTGTAAAGGCACAATATTAGCATTATAATAAACGTTAATGGATAACCTGGCAAAGGCATGGATCTTTAGAGATGCCTGCAGGTTACCTAACTAAATCCAATATATGAATCACTTTTCACTGATTTTTACCCTAAAAATCAATCAGTTGAAGCGAGCAAAACTCTTTTTCATCCTTTTGCTATCTCCAGCAATTTTATTTTCACAGCTTAGGCAAGATATACCTGTGATCGATTCTGCTGAAAGCAAAACCATGCAGCAGGTCATTGTAAATGCCTATAACCAGAATCGCAGGCTTGCAGAAGTATCCGCTGTTGTCAGTTTTGTGGGGCAAGCCCAACTCAACCGTTTTGGTAACTGCAGTATTTTATCCGCAGTCAATACCAACCCGGGTGTACGCATGGAGGAACGCTCTCCCGGCAGTTACCGTTTTAATATAAGGGGGAGTTCACTCCGCTCTCCTTTCGGCGTAAGAGATGTGAAAGTGTATTTTAATGAAATACCACTAACAGACCCGGGTGGCAATACCTACCTAAACCAATTGGGGTATTATAATTTTCAATCGCTGGAAATAATAAAAGGCCCTGCCGGGAGTATGTATGGAGCCGGTACGGGAGGTGCATTATTGATACGAAGTATGCCGGTTTGCTGGAAGCCTGGAGCAGAGATCAATTATACAACGGGTAGTTTTGCGAACAATAATATCAGCACAGCGATTCGCCTCGGTAAGCCGGGCACCCAGACAGAACTGGGGTACAGTCATCAGACGGCTAATGGTTACCGGGAGCAGACAAAAATGCACAGGGATGTGGCCAGCTGGGAAACCCTTTTAAAAATAAATGAAAAGCAAAGTGTTCATGCTTATATGATGTATGCTGACCTTTATTATCAGACCCCCGGCGCTTTAACGATCACGGAATATAATGCCAACCCGATTCAGGCAAGACCACATTCCGGAACCAATCCGGGCGCTGTGGAGAACCAGGCCGCTATCCGTCAGAAGAATTTTACGCTCGGGATAAGCCATGAATATCATTTCAATGATAACTGGCAGAATATAAGTTCTGTTTATGGGGCGTATACAGATTTTACCAATCCGGGCATCCGGGTTTATGAAAAAAGAAAAGAACCTCATTTTGGAGGCAGGTCTGTTTTCCAGTTCCTTAAGGAATTCGGGGAGGACAAGCTGCAGGTAAATGCCGGTGTGGAAGCGCAGAAAGGTTTTTTTAACACCAAGGACTATCGCAATAAAGGGGGTGCCATTGACACGTTACAGACAGATGATGATATCAATACCTGGTTATATACCGTATTTGCACAGACCGACCTCACCATGAAAAAAGGCTGGGTAATTACAGCAGGAGCAAGCCTGAATAAATCTTCTGTCAGCTTTACCCGCTTATCCAAAAGACCGGTTACTGAACAGGATCAGACATTTGAACCCAAGATCGCTCCCAGGATCGCTTTATTGAAAAAGATCACCCCCGACATCTCGGTGTATGTGAGTGCCTCCCGCGGATTTTCAACACCCACAGCCACAGAACTGCTTCGCTCAAATGGTATTATCGGAACCAACTTGCAGCCGGGAGACGGAATTAATTATGAATTGGGAACAAGGGGCACTTTATTAAATAATAAATTACAATTTGACCTGAATACTTTTTATTTCCTGCTCAAGAATATGATCGTACAGCGTATAGACACTGCTGGAGTATACTATTATGTGAATGCAGGATCTACAAAACAGCAGGGAATTGAAGCGAATTTACAATACCAGGTCATTAACAAGCCAACCTGGTTTCTGAGTAAACTAAAAGCCTGGATAAGTTATACTAACCAGGATTTTCATTACAAAGATTTCCAACAGGTAAAAACAGATTTTTCCGGAAAACAATTACCGGGTATTGCACCAAATACGATCGTGGCAGGGCTTGACCTCTCCGCCGGTAAAGGCTGGTACAGCAATATCACCTACACCTACAGTGATGCCATCGCATTGAATGATGCCAATACGGATATTGCCGGTTCATACAATTTATTAGGCATACGCGCAGGTCGTAAAAAAATTGCTCTTGCCGGGCTTCAACTGGAGATCTTCGGAGGTGTTGATAATATCTTTAATACACGTTACAGCCTGGGAAATGATATTAATGCGGCAGCAGGCCGTTATTATAATGCAGCGCCGGGTATCAACTATTATGCCGGTATTGCAATACATTAAGCGATCCATACTGCCGGCAATGCTTGCATACAAAGTTTAGAACAACCCCCAATTTTATGTATCGCCCTTTCCCTTCCGGGGAGGGGCTTTTTTTATAGTACTTTTGCAGGAATGTACACGCTGAAAAAATCACTGGGCCAACACTTTTTAAAGGATGAGCAGGTGATCGGTAAGATCATTGCCGCTTTAAAGGAAGAGCCCTTTGTCAGTTTACTGGAAGTGGGACCCGGTGCCGGTGCTTTGACCAAACACCTGGCCCTGTTGCCCGGGATTGAATTCAAAGCGGTGGAACTGGACCTGGAAAAAGTGGATTACCTCCTGAAGAAATTTCCTTTGATGAAAGACAAAATTATTCACGAAAGTTTCCTGGATATTGGTAAACCCTTTGAAACTCCTTTTACCGTGATCGGCAATTTCCCTTATAATATCTCCACACAGATCCTTTTTAAGATCCTGGAATGGAAAGAGGACGTGCCCTGCGTCATCGGCATGTTCCAGAAGGAAGTAGCCCAGCGTGCCGCTTCACTGGCCGGTAGTAAAGTGTATGGTGTACTGAGCGCCCTGGTACAGGCTTTTTATGATGTGGAATACCTCTTTGATGTAGGAAACGAATGTTTTGATCCGCCACCAAAAGTGCAGAGCGGCGTGATCCGGTTGAAGCGGAGAAAGGTTAGACTGGAGGTGAAGAGCGACCGGGCATACCGGGTGCTGGTGAAGACTGCGTTCAACCAGCGGCGTAAAACGATGCGTAACGCAGTAAAAAGCCTTTTCCCGCCCGAAATACTCCGGGAAGATATCTTCAGCAAAAGGGCCGAAGCGCTGGGCATCAATGAACTGGCAGCCCTTACCTTCAAAATGAGCTGAACAGGTCGGTACCTGGTGTTGACACACCGGAGTGTACGTTTCTTTTCCATTCCATTATCCGTATTTTTGTATAATGAATGTTTGCCTGTACAAGCCGCATGCCCGGGCAATACATGAACTGGACAATCATGGGTTTTACCATACATAACAAAGTAAGGATCGTTACTGCCGGGAGCCTTTTTGACGGACATGATGCCGCCATCAACGTCATGCGCCGCATCATGCAGAGCAAGGGCGCCGAGATCATTCATCTGGGGCATAACCGAAGTGTGCACGAGATCGTAGAGGCGGCCATCGAGGAAGATGTACAGGGTATTGCCGTTACCAGTTACCAGGGCGGGCATATGGAATTCTTCAGGTACATGAAGGACCTGCTCGATGAGAACGGGTACGGACATATCAGGATCTTCGGAGGTGGCGGCGGAACCATACTGCCGGATGAAATAGAAGAACTGCACCGGTACGGAATTACAAAGATCTACAGTCCCGATGACGGACGACAAATGGGACTGGAAGGAATGATAGAAGAACTGTTAAGTCTTTGTGATGTAAAAACTTCGGCCCCCTCTGCATCTCCCCCTAAAGGGGAGACTTTGAAAGACAGGGCCCCCTCTAAATCTCCCCCCAAAGGGGAGACTTTGAAAGACAGGGCCCCCTCTGCATCTCCCCCCAAAGGGGAGACTTTGAAAGACCCCGCTAAGGGGAATGGTCATTATATTCTTGGAGCGTGGCGGGATATAAAAACAGTAGCTCACGCTATCACCTTAGCTGAAAACGGAGAGCCATTCAAACATCTGTATAAAGATAAAACTGAGCATGAATATTTTGCTACTGCTGATCGATCTTCTTACAGATCATTAAAGGAATTCTCAGAACAGAACCGAAGAAACCCAACGCAAGCTGAAAACATCTTGTGGCAACATATCCGGGATAAACAGCTGGATGGGATCAAATTCAGAAGACAACATATCGTTGACAGATACATCGCCGATTTCATTTCATTGGAAAACAAGCTCATTGTTGAGGTAGACGGATCAATACACCAGTTGCCGGACAACCATGAATATGACCTGCAACGTACAGAAAGATTGAATGAACTTGGATTTACCGTTTTGCGCTTTACCAACCATGAAGTGGTAACCAACATAGATGGCGTCCTCGCCACCCTAAAAGAAAAGTTCCACAAATTATCAGGGTCCAAAGTCTCACCCAAGGGGGGAGATTTAGAGGGGGCCTCCAAAGTCTCACCCAAGGTGGGAGATTTAGAGGGGGCCTCCAAAGCCTCACCCAAGGGGGTAGATTCAGAGGGGGCCCATCTTCCTCCGGTGTTAGGTATCACCGGCACGGGTGGAGCCGGTAAAAGCAGCGTAACCGATGAGATCGTACGCCGTTTCCTGCATAATTTCCACGATAAGACCATCGCTGTCATATCCGTAGACCCCAGTAAGAAGAAGACGGGCGGCGCGTTGCTGGGCGACCGGATCCGGATGAACTCCATCTCTCACCCCAGGGCTTACATGCGGAGCATGGCCACCCGCGACGACAATACCGCTTTGAGCTTCTACATGGGCGAAGCGATCGATGTTTGCCGGGCGGCCGGGTATGACCTGATCATACTGGAAAGCGCGGGGGTAGGACAAAGCGATGCGTCCATCCTGGATTATTGCGACGTGAGCCTGTATATCATGACCCCCGAATACGGCGCCGCATCACAGCTCGAGAAGATCAACATGCTGGATTATGCCGATTTGATCTGTATCAATAAATTCGACAAAGCCGGCGCACTGGATTCACTGGCCGATTTGCGGAAACAATATAAACGCAATCATGGCCTGTGGACGGCTAAGGAGGAGGAACTGCCGGTCATTGGCACCATCGCCAGCAAGTTCAACGACGAAGGGGTGAACCATCTCTTTGAAAAGATACTGCTGGCCATAGAACAAAAAACAAGGACCGTATTCGGGAAATATCACTTCAGTGCAACGGCTAAGGTATCGCAGGCCATCATCCCCTCCCCGCGGGTACGTTACCTGAGTGAGATCACTGCAGTCATCAGGGATTATGATAAACTGGTGGAAGCACAATCTGCCATTGCCACTACCCTGTACCAACTCAATGGTGTGCTGAAGACCATTCCTGCTGCTGACCCGGATACCAGGGCCTTTATTGAAAAGCAGATTGGTTTTTATACTGAACAACAGACCCCCGTTGCCCGGAAACTGGTGAATAACTGGCCCGATAAGATCACGGCCTACGCCAAAGATTATTTCGAGTATCGTGTACGCGACAAAGTGATCAGGCAGGAGATGTTCAGTAAAAGCCTGTCCGGTACCCGCATTCCGAAAGTGTTATTGCCCAAATACAAGGACTGGGGCGACCTCCTCACCTGGCAGGCCCAGGAAAATGTACCGGGTCATTTCCCGTTCACCGCAGGTGTATTCCCGTTGAAACGGGAAGGGGAAGATCCTACCCGTATGTTTGCCGGGGAAGGTGGCCCCGAGCGCACCAACAAGCGCTTTCACTACGTATCAGAAGGACAGCCCGCCAGGCGCCTCAGCACGGCCTTTGACAGCGTTACCCTGTATGGTGAGGATCCCGCACACCGACCCGATATCTACGGCAAAGTGGGCAACAGCGGGGTAAGCATCGCCACAGTGGATGATGCCAAGAAACTATACAGCGGCTTCGATCTCTGCGATCCCAAGACCTCGGTGAGCATGACCATCAATGGTCCCGCCCCCATGTTACTGGCCTTCTTCCTGAATGCCGCTATTGACCAGCAATGCGAAAAGTACATCCTGGAAAACAAGCTCCAGGACGAAGTGAACCAGATCATCGAATCCAAATTTAATATTGATGAATTGCCAAAATATGTGGGTATAGATGGCAATCCTGTACACCATACATTACTCCGCAAATTATCAGGGTCAAACGTATCCCCCCGGGGGAGCGAGGTAGCGGATGCCGGCGTTTTGCCTTCCGGCAACAACGGCCTTGGCCTTCGCCTGCTGGGGCTCAGCGGCGCAGATGTGCTGCCCCCCGATATCTATGCCTCTATCCGGGCCAAAGCCTTACAGCAGGTACGCGGTACCGTTCAGGCTGATATCCTGAAAGAGGACCAGGCACAGAACACCTGTATCTTCAGCACGGAATTCGCCCTGAAACTGATGGGCGATGTGCAGGAATATTTCATACAGCAGCAGGTAAGGAATTTTTACAGCGTAAGCATCAGCGGCTACCATATCGCCGAGGCGGGTGCCAACCCCATCACGCAACTGGCTTTTACCCTGTCGAACGGTTTTACCTATGTAGAATATTATTTAAGCCGGGGTATGCAAATCGACGACTTTGCGCCCAACCTCTCCTTCTTTTTCAGCAATGGTATGGATCCCGAATACAGTGTCATCGGCCGGGTGGCCCGCAGGATCTGGGCCAAGAGCATGAAATACAAGTACAAGGCCAACAAGCGCAGCCAGATGCTGAAATACCATATTCAAACATCCGGCCGAAGCCTTCACGCCCAGGAAATAGATTTCAATGATATCCGCACTACCCTGCAGGCACTTTATGCCATCTACGACAACTGCAATTCCCTCCATACCAACGCCTATGATGAGGCCATAACCACTCCAACCGAGGAAAGTGTGCGCCGGGCCATGGCCATACAGCTCATCATCAACCGCGAACTGGGCACCGCAAAGAATGAGAACCCCAACCAGGGCGCGTTCCTGATTGAAGAACTCACCAACCTGGTGGAAGAAGCGGTTCTCGCAGAATTTGACCGCCTCACGGAACGAGGTGGAGTGCTGGGTGCCATGGAAAGGATGTACCAGCGCAATAAGATCCAGGAGGAGAGCCTGTATTATGAGACCCAGAAGCATACGGGCGAATACCCCATTGTGGGGGTTAATACGTTCCTGGGCAAGAACGGGTCGCCCACTATTTTACCCACTGAAGTCATCCGCAGCACCACCGAAGAAAAGGAAATGCAGATCAATAATCTATTGGCCTTCCAGGCAAGGAATGCCGGTAAGTCGTCAGCCGCACTGGAAAAATTGCGCAAAGCGGCCATAGAAAACAAAAATATCTTCGAAGAATTGATGGACACAGTCAAATATTGTTCGCTTGGTCAAATCACCAATGCCCTCTACACCGTAGGCGGACAGTACCGCAGAAATATGTGACCCGGACCCGGGAAACATTCACTTCACCCTATTCAATTGATTGACCCTTAATAACTTATAGGCATCATAGTAATCCAGTGCCGTTTCCGGAATACCTGAAACCTATACTGGTAGGTGATTTCATGTATTTATGCAGTAAGTTTAGCCACACTAAACCCACAGCATTCCCACACTTACCCACTATTTTTGTGACTTGATGTGGATTTAGTGTGGAGATGATGTGCGCTTATTAAAACGATTTTTATAGATAAGATCATTCCCATCCGTCAAATGACAGGATCCTTAAACGCATAGAAATGCCAAAAAAGCCCGGCATTTTGTGCCGGGCCTAAATTGGTAGCTTTTAATTTATCATTTCTATTCTGCACCCATGGTAGCAGCACCTTCATTTTCGGACATCCGCCATCTTCCACCGCAACGGTTCTTCCATTCCGCTTTGAATTTTTCCCGTTCATCCGGGGTCATCGTATCCCAGCGCTGTTTCATCTTTTGTTTCCAGGAGTGACTTCCCCTCCAGCCCCGGCCGCCGAAACCGCCGAATAATATTTTACTCAGGGCCAATATCCCCAGCGCCTGTAAGAAAGATATGGACTTAACACCAAGTACCGCGGGTAATATGGCATTCCATAGTCCCATCACCACCCCTCCGAAAACAAGCAGGGCCAGTATAAAGAAACAGAAGAACATCAATCCTTTTTTAATCCAGAATTTTTTCATGGTTTTAATTTTTTAGTTCCACAAAGTTTCTCTAAGGAGTCACAAGCGATCATTAAGCGGTAATGCACTTTATGTTTCTTGGTGCCAACTTTGCGCGTCTTTGTGGCATGTTTTTAATAATTCAATAATTCATCTCTCAATACCCGGAGCCTCTCCCGAAGGTGCAATACAGCATAGCGTTTCCGGCTGATCAGCGTGGCCACGGGCTCACCGGTTTGCGCTGCTATTTCCCGGAAGGCCATTCCGTCTATCTCGGTTTGAAGGAACACGTCACGTTGTGTGGCAGGCAGTTCATCAAGCGCCTGCTGCAGTTCTTCCCAGAAAATGCTGCGCAGGTATTCGGTCTCGGGGTTGTCTTCAGCAGGCAGCATCATCTCCTTCCAATTAAACCCCTCCTCCTCAGCGATGGTGCTGTTCAGTACATCATCTGCCAGTGGCATCTTTTTTTTGCGGTAACTGTCAGTGATCCGGTTGCGTGCCACTTTATACAGCCAGGCCGAGGCCTGTTCGATGGGTTCGGGATTGCCGGCAAACTGGTAAAAAACATCCTGCAGAATGTCTTCCGCATCCTCGGTACTGCCCACCCGCTGTTTGATGAAGCCGAACAACCTTTTGCTCAGCTGCCTGAATGTATTGCTGATATTCCTATTTTTTTCAGCTGTCATTGGTATTGCTATCGTCATAAAGTCCTCCGTGTATAACAAGGAAGACGAACGATGGGGGTGAATATTTTAATGATCCTGTATTATTTTCCGGTGTATCCGGGGAGAAAGGTAATACGATATGGGAAAATAGTAATGCCTGTCAAAAATAGAAATCCATGACTGTATTGTAGCTGTAGGTCTTATGGGGCTGTAAGGAAACCCCCAGTTTACCGTATTGCCCGAGGCAGATACTGCGGTGCCCCAGGGAGGGAATGCCTTGATCGATCAGGAGCGATAATAAGATCTCCAGGGGGTCGGAGTTACCATAATCGCAGCATTCAGCGCTGTAATACATTTTATGGCGGCATTCGGCTTTTTTTCGATCATGTCCAACATAACCGGTGATACCCGACTGGGTGGCATGGCAGAGCGCACTGGTATAACAGTCCTTATCCGGTAACAGGATCTTCAGGGGGCTCATGGCCTGCAGCTCTTTCAGCAGCGACTGAAAGTATACTTTATCATTTGCCAGTTGTTCCTGTCCCGTTCGTTCGGGATAATGCTTTAGTACGGTGGAGGCAAATAAAGGGGGATTGGCCCTCACCAGGTTAAGCACATAGATCACATTCCTTTCCGTAAGGCTCATATAAACTGCATTTGCGGCTGTGTTGCAGCGGAGGTATTCGGGACTGTTCCATTGCTCCGAGTAAGCAGATAAAGGAGATATATTCAATGCAGGGGGTGTGTTGTTCTGCGCCTGCAGGTTACAGAAAAGGAGTAAAGGGATAAGGAGAAATTTCATACGTTGTTATCTTGTTTCTAAAATACGACAGGATGTTTATTTTATTTTTTGATGACTTCCTGTTAGCCGGCTTTTATGAAATGATTAACAGCCTGAAAGGGTTGTATGCCTTAGTATGGATCCGGTACAGGCTGCCTTGATTTCAGGCATTTCCGGTTTGGTACTGATATGGATTCAATGTTTTCGGATAATTGTTCCTGCCTAACTTTACACGGCATAGAAGGTATTAGTACCGGCATCCATAAACTCAAAACCATGTTTCGTAAACACAACATTTTAATGGGGAGCATTTTTACATGTTACATCGTAATGGTCTTTTCAGGCTGTTCCCACAATGCCTACACCTCCACCAACCGCAGTTATAAGAAACAGGCCAGGGCCTTTGCCAAAGAGCTGATGAAGCAGCCTTCCGGTACGGACAGTACCCATGCTCCTGCCTATTGGGTAGGCACCACCAATTTCGGGATGCGAAAGCCCAATTTTGTGGTCATACACCATACTGCACAAAATGCCTGTGATTCTACCCTGCGAACCTTTACCCTGCCCCGTACCCAGGTGAGCGCCCATTATGTGATCTGCAAAGACGGCACCATCCATCATATGCTGAACGATTACCTGCGGGCCTGGCATGCAGGTATCGGCAAATGGGGCAATGTGACAGATGTAAATAGCGTAAGTATTGGCATTGAACTGGATAATAACGGATTTGAAGCCTTTGCCCCCGAACAGATCAGGAGTCTGCTGCAATTGCTTAAACAACTGAAAAAGAATTACGGTATACCTGCGGCCAATTTCATCGGGCACCTGGATATAGCGCCTTCACGCAAAGTGGACCCCAATAAGTATTTCCCCTGGCAAATGCTGTCGGAGAATGGTTTCGGGAACTGGTATGATACGACCCATATCAGGGTGCCGGAAAATTTTAATTTGATGCAGTCGTTGCGGGTGATTGGGTATGATGTAAAAGATTCTGCATCCGCGATCAAAGCATTTAAGCTACATTTTCGCCAGATGGATGCTTCTTCGGATATTACAGCGGATGACAGGAAGATCATCTATGCTTTGAGTAAAAAATATTGAAAAACAAGTACTGGTTCATTTCTGTATAAAAAAAATCCCCGTTCAGCGGGGATTTTTTTTATACAAAAGGATCATGCTACATTTTTGAATCACTCTTTGTCTTCAAGGAGCCTACTCTCTGTGATGCACAGTATTTACGGGTCATCTGTACAGTGGCCGCATTGCAGGTAGGGCATTTGCCGGCTTTGTCACCGGTGCTCTTCATGCATGCCTTGCAATAATAGGTGCCCAGCTGTACTTTATCAGCCTGGCAGTTGGCACATTTGCCACCATCCTTGGTGATGTTGAAACACTTGGGACAAGCCCAGGCAGCAGGGTTCTGCACCTGTTTAACCTTGGTTGAAGTGGTTGTAACGGAATTAGTAACGGAAGGTTGTGCAAAACTGCAGAACGCAAAAAGCATAACAATACCTGATAAAAGTAGTTTTTTCATGTTTTAATTTTTTTTAAAGATAATATTATGATCTGAATATCATCCGTAAAATAAGTAAAAAAACTGTTAACGGGTTACAAATAAAGGGTATACAATGAACTTAAAGGCGTCTATTTTTGGCTACGTCGGGATGTTAATATTATAATAATGCTTAAAACAGCACCTGCAGGATATTTTACTGAAAGCTTTTAATAACTTCACCTATTCAATTTCAGCATATGCATATACGAATCTTTTCATTACTCGCCTTTCTTTTCCTTGCCGGGGCTATAGTTGCCCAACAACCGGTTACACTCCCCAATGGCTGGTCTCTAACCCCGGCAGGCAGAAGCCTTCCTCTCGGGGACCTTCCCCTGAATATGGCAGTGAGCCATTCAAAGAATTTTATGGCCGTTACCAACAACGGACAGGGTAAGCAAAGCCTGCAACTCATAGATATAAAAGCGGAGAAAGTGCTGGATAATATCGGGATCGGCAGGAGCTGGCTGGGATTGAAATTCAGTGCAGATGAAAAATACCTGTATGCCAGCGGGGGCAATGATAACTGGATCCTGCAGTATGCCATCGTGGATAACAAGCTTAAGCTGAAAGACAGCATAAAGCTGGGAAAGAAATGGCCCAATAAGATCTCTCCCGCTGGTATTGAGATCGATGATACCCGTAATATCCTGTATGTGGTTACCAAGGATGATAATTCACTGTACCTGGTAGACCTGAGCCGTAAAACGGTTACGCTACAGATAAAACTGGAAGCAGAAGCATACACCTGTTTATTGTCTGCCGATAAAAAAGAACTTTACATCAGTTGCTGGGGATGCAATAAACTAATCGTTTTCGATACAGAGAAAAAGAAGATCATCACATCCATTCCTGTTGGCGATCATCCCAATGAGATCTGCCGCAATGCCAAAGGCGATTATCTCTTTGTTGCCAATGCCGAGGATAATTCTGTGAGTGTGATCAATGTAAAGGAAAGGCGAGTAGTAGAAACACTGGTAGCGTCGCTATACCCGGATGCCCCTCCCGGTTCCACAACAAACGGCGTTGCGTTGAGCCCTGATGAAAAAAGATTATTCATTGCCAATGCCGACAATGATTGCCTGGCTGTATTCGATGTCAGTAAGCCCGGTTTCAGCGAATCGAAAGGATTTATACCGGTTGGCTGGTACCCTACCTGTGTAAAAGTGATTGGAAAGAAGATCTTTGTCACCAATGGTAAGGGTTTTTCGTCTTTTGCCAATCCCCTGGGGCCCAACCCGGTGAAGCGCCGGGTGAAGCATGCTGCTGATGACGATGGCGGTACACAATATATCGGGAGCCTAATGAAGGGTACCCTGAGCATCATTGACATGCCCACCGAAAAACAACTGGGTGTGTATTCGCAGCAGGTGTACAAGAATACGCCATACACTAAGGAAAAAGAAAAGCTGTCTGAAGGAGAGGAGGGTAACCCTATCCCCAAAAAGGTAGGCAGCCCTTCGCGCATCAAATATGTATTTTATATTGTAAAGGAAAACCGCACCTACGACCAGGTGCTGGGAGACCTTGCTGCCGGGAACGGGGATACCAGCCTGGTACTTTTCGGCAAGAAAGTAACGCCTAACCAACATAAGCTGGCTTCGGATTTTGTATTGCTTGATAATTTTTATGTGGATGGTGAGGTCAGTGCCGACGGGCATAACTGGAGCATGGGTGCCCATTCCAATGATTACCTGGAGAAGAACTGGGTGACCAGTTATGGAGGTCGTGGCGGAACCTATGATGCAGAAGGAACCCGGAAGATTGCCAATAATAAGGGTGGGTTCTTCTGGGATGATTGCAAAAGAGCAGGGGTCAGTTATCGCACATATGGTGAATTTGCCGACGATTACAAGCCAAATCTGCCTGTACTGGAAGGACATTTTTGCCCGTATTACACGAGCTGGGACCAAAAGGTAAGGGATACGGTAAGGGTGGGCCAGTGGAAAAAGGAATTCGACTCCCTGGTCGCCAATAATGCCCTGCCCCGTTTTAATTCGCTCAGGCTCATCAACGACCATACTGAAGGTATGGCAAAGAACAGGCCTACTCCTTTTGCCCATGTGGCTGATAACGATCTTTCTGTGGGTATGTTCGTTGAGCTGCTGAGCCAGAGTCCGGTCTGGAAAGAAAGTGTGGTCTTCATAGTGGAGGACGACGCGCAGAATGGTCCCGATCATGTGGATGCACATCGCAGTCCTGCTTATATTGCCGGGCCATTTGTAAAAAGGAATTTTGTAGACCATACCCCCTATACCACCAGCGGCATCCTGCGTACCATGGAACTGATCCTGGGTATCCCCCCCATGAGCCAGTATGATGCAGGGGCAGTTCCCTTATGGAGATGTTTTACTACCACCCCTGATCTGAGGCCGTTTGCCTCAGTTCCGGCTGAGACCGATCTCACAGAAAAGAACATGGCCTGGAATGAATTGTCTAAACTTTCATCGCAGTTCGATTTCACCAAAGAGGACCGGGTGCCCGATATGCAATTGAATGAAGTGATCTGGAAAGGTGTCAAAGGTATACAGTCTTCGATGCCGGCTCCCAGGCGCGCTGCCTTTATTAAAACATCAAAAAATGAAGACTGACCGGTAGTTTATTTCCTGAAAAACTTACCGATAAGGGGCATACGCTGTATCTCTTTCTTTTCCACGCCTGCGATGAACCAGGTATACCCCAGGAGCAGTAAAGTAGCTGTTGTAAGGCTGATCATACGGCCACTCCACAGCGAAGTAATGCCCTGGTGGAGAAAATACAATAACACGACGATCACCATGTAGGCAGTTAGTTTTTTCCAGGCGTAAGGAACGGGGTATTCCTTTTGTCCCCATACATAGGAGATCACCATCATGGTTCCATAGCAGGCAAATGTGGCCCATGCACAGGCCATATAACTGAAGTAGGGGATGCAGAAATAATTAATAGCCAGGGTGATGGTTGCCCCGGCCAGGGTAATCCATGCTCCGGCCATGGTCTTGTGGCTGAGCTTATACCAGATGGACAGGTTATAATAAATGCCCAGGAACATGTTGGCCAACAGTAAAATGGGCACTACTTTAAGGCCTACATACATTTTGGGGTTTCGGATAAAGTATTTCCAGGTATCCAGGTACAGGGCCACCACCAGGAACATGAGCGTAAGGGTGATCACAAAGAATTTCATGATCCTGGCATAGGCTTTTGGTGCATGCTCTTCCTCCGCTTTTTTGAAGAAGAAAGGTTCTGCCCCCATTTTAAATGCCTGTACGGCCAGGGTGATAAGGATGGAGAGTTTATAGCAGGCCGAATAAATACCCACTTCGGCTTTTGCAGCATCCACCGTGGCTACAGGAGCCCACCACTGGAGCATGATACGGTCGAAAGTTTCATTGATCATTCCTGCAAAACCCGCTACGATGAGCGGCAATCCGTAGATCATCATCCTTTTCCATAGCATGGCATCGAATTTCCATTCAAAACCAAAGAACTCCCTGTACAGCAGCAGGAGTGTTATGGCCGATTGTACCAGGTTTGCCAGTAGTACATAGCCAACAGCCCAATCGGGGTTAAAGAACTGTCCGATCCAGTGATGCGGATCATGTTGTAATATCCTGGGACAAATACTCAAAATAAAATACAGCAAACCGATATTAATGAATACGCCCAGTAATTTGGTGCTTGCAAATTTCCTGGGTCGTCCGTCGTGCCTGAGTTTAGAAAAGGGGATCGTGGACAGCGCATCGAGTGAAATGATTGCTGCCGCAAGCATTATATACCCGGGATGCTGTTCAATCCGCAGTAAACGTGCTATGGGATCTTTAAAGGCCACCATTACCATTGCGAGTAAAAGGGTGGAAACAATAAGCGAGATGCTGGTGTTATTATACACGAGTTTTTTATCGGCCTTGCTTGAAAAACGGAAAAAGGCCGTTTCCATGCCATGGGTAAAGACCACATTCATGAATGGAATGAAAGCATATACGATCGACATCTCTCCGTACTGGATATCGCTGAACTTAAAGGTAAGATAAGGGGTAAGCAGGTAATTCAAAAACCTGGCAATAATGGAGCTTACGCCATACCAGGCTGTTTGTCCGGCTAATTTTTTGATCCCGCTCAATTACTAATTGATTTTGAACCAAATTTACCTTTATAAATCCAATTTGGGATCAAATTGAAGGTGTGCCTGCTTTACGTACATAAGCTATCTTTGCAAAAAATGTTCAGTATGATAAAGGTCGGTTCTTTGGTCTTATGCCTTGCAGCTTATTGCTGCTCCATGGCACAAACACAGATGGTGACAGTAGATTACCAGAAATCTGCCCGTGAAGGGCTGGTGAACGAGATCGGATATGCCGACAAGACGGTCATTGGTGCCATTGAGGAACGTATGATGAATCTGGGAGTAAAGGGAAAAAGCAGTAAGGGGTTCATAGTATATAAAGGCGTAGTGTTGCCTGAACTGGGAGGTGCAGCATACGACCTGTACTTTTCAGTAGACAGGAAGAGCAGGAAGGAAAAAGAAACCACTGCCATAACAATGCTGATATCAAAGGGAGATGAAAAATTCATTACCGCTTCTTCCGATCCGGACCTGATAGCCAAAGCAAAGACCTACCTGGATAACCTGTGGGACGGGGTAGGCGTATACGACCTGGAACAGCAGATCGCCGGGCAGGAGAACCTGGTAAAAAAGAATGAAAAGAAGATGAACAGCCTTATAGATGAAGCCAGTGAGCTTGAAAAGAAGAAGAAGAAGATTGAAAAGGATATAGCGGAAAATAGTAAGGACCAGTCATCCCAGCAGGAAGAAATTGAGAACCAGCGGAAGATCCTCGAAACGCTTAAAGGTAAAAGAAAGCAATAGGGTTACACTTAATGGGGAGCGAAACGGGGGTTCTTCACCATCGAGGTATCCGTGAGGGTATACAGAAAGTAGATCAGGTTGCTTTTTTCCCGGGAGGTCATAGGCTGTCTTTTTCTGAGCAGGGAATCCAGATTGGGCTGGTTGATCTGGATACCTGTGGAGTAATGTTCCAGTACCTGGCCGAGGGTGGTAAAACGGCCATCATGCATATAGGGATAAGTTAGGCCTATATTCCGAAGGCTGGGTACTTTGAATTTCAAAGAATCTTGTTTGTCGCCGGTTATTTTCATCCTCCCTATATCATTTGTATAAATATTCAGCGGCATGCCATTGTTTCTGAAACTGTTATCGGTGAACAATGGTTCCTTATGACAGCCCGCACATTTTGCCCTGAAGAGATCATATCCATTCTGTTCATTGGGTGTAAAGGTTGCTTCGCCATTTTTAACCTTGTCATATTTGGAGTTGCTGGAAATAATACTCCCCACAAATTGGGCCAGGGCCTTTAGCATACGCTGACTGTTGATCTCGGTGGTTCCAAAAGCAGCTTTGAACATATTGTGGTAATCCTTGTCCTTCCGGAGTTTGCCCAGCACACTGTCTATGTTCTCTGCCATTTCATTGGGGGCAGTAAGGGGAGCCAAAGGCTGCACTTCGATATGATTGATGGAACCGTCCCAGTGCAATGCAGTCATCCAGGCAATGTTGAACAACGCTGGGGCATTGCGTTTAGTGAATGTATTATTGAACCCATGGCTGAAATCGTGTTCAATGTTGGCAAAGGCTGCAAATTGTTGGTGGCAGCTGGCACAGGGGAAGTTCCCATCCTTGCTGAGCCTGCCGTCGTAGAACAGTTTTCTTCCCAGTTCGAAACCCTGTTCGCTTAGCCTGTTTTTTGCAAAGATATCTGTAGGTGGTTTGGGCCATCCCGCCGGGATCCTGAATGGCATCCAGGTGGGGGTGATGGGTATACCGGAATGTTTTTCCCCTGCTCCTAACATCATCATAGTGCTTGTGACAAACATCAGGTAGCGAATTAGAAATCCCGGTCTCATTTGATTTGTTTTGACTGTATGGAGAACATATTACTGTAGTTAACTGCAATTTTTTTAGCCAGTTCACCAGGTGAGGTACAGATTGGTAATTCCTGTATGGTTACAGGTTGGTTGACCTGCCACCATTTGTCAATATCAGTTTCGATTGTGACCTCGGTCGTTTTACCTGCAATGATGTTGATGGGTGATGTTGCCGCAAGATTAATTTTTTGCATCACTTTATTATTCCCTTTATAGCCTCCGATATGGTATTCCATACGCTGGTTGATGGCAGCCGATGAAATGGAGAAACCTTCCAGTTTTGCCATAACATACCCGCTGTTCCAGGTCCAGAACATGTCATTCATAGGGTCCAGGGCCCCTGATTGTGCCCCGGTGCAGTTCCGGGCGCTGTCAACACCCAGCAAGAAGTATAGTTTATCATAAGAACCAGCCGGAACCCTGAATACAACGTGTTGTGAGGCAGGACTTGCAGCATCTATCAGGTGATAACCATTCCTTTCTATTTTTATTTCATTGCCATGTATCAGTCCTGGGCTGCTGATATAATATTTGAATTTACTTACCCGGTACTTTTCACCAAAGATGTTTGTATACTGGGAATCGTTTAATACCAGTCTTTCACCTTTCACGGTAATGTTAAAAGTAAACGATACAATACCTGTCTTGCTTGTTTTTTGCATAGGGGAAGTGAAGTTCAGGAATAGGAAGGCACCCATTGTTGTCAACACAATTACGCTGCGGGGAGCATAACTGGAAAGTAAATTTCGTTTATTCATTTCCGCTGATTTTCTTCCTGTTTTCCTTGGTGGTTGAAGTCTTCTTTTTGCGTTCCAGCCTTATTTCTTTGGCCTGGGCAGGAATGCTGGTCTTTTTCCTTTTTTTCGCTATTACCAGTGCCTGGTTCACCAACCTGTTCATCTTTTTTACGACCTCTTCCTTATTGCCCAGCTGGCTTCTTTGAGTCTGACTTTTCACCAATAATAAGCCGTTTGAATTGATCCTGTTGGCGAGTTTTTCACGGATAAGTGATTTTTGTTCGGGTGTTAATAAAACGGAAACATCCACCGGCCAATATCCTTCCACCATTGTTTCCACTTTGTTTACATTTTGGCCACCTTTTCCACCGCTACGTGCCGTTTTGAATTTTATCTCTGGAGATATATCTTTCATCTTTCCAAAATTAGTGATAAAACAGAGCCATTTGAGCCTATTTGACTGTATTTGATGCTATTATTTCGCCATGAACGAATAATTATACATTTTTGCATCTAACCAACCGGAAGGAGATGAACAAAGGAGGTATTTACCATTCATTGAAAGAACGAAAAAGCCAGGGGAAAAGATCATTTGCTGTGCTTGTCGATCCCGATAAAGTGAATGGAAAGGATATGATCCGTCTTGTTGAACTTGCTATCGAGGCCAGGGTCGATTATTTTTTGGTAGGGGGAAGCCTTGTGATTTCCACATACCTGGATGATTGTGTGCAGCTTATAAAAAGCAATTGTACTATTCCGGTTATACTTTTTCCAGGAAGTCCTTCACAAGTGAGTAAATATGCTGATGCTTTATTATATCTTTCACTTATCAGCGGCCGTAATGCTGATCTGCTGATCGGTCAGCATGTGGTATCGGCACCTTTTGTCAGACAAAGCGGTCTGGAGATCATCTCTACAGGCTATATGGTCATTGATGGGGGAGCACCTACTACAGTTTCCTATATATCCAATGCCACACCCATTCCGGCGGATAAAAGTGAAATAGCCATGTGTACTGCAATGGCTGGCGAAATGCTGGGAATGAAGATTATTTATATGGATGCAGGCAGTGGAGCAAAAAGACCAATAAACGAAGAGATGATATCCAGGGTATCCAGTGTTATTGATGTGCCGCTTGTAATAGGCGGCGGTATCCTGGATCCTGAAAAGGCTTATCTGAACTGCAAGGCGGGTGCAGACTTGATCGTTGTAGGGAATGCCATTGAAAAGGACCTTACTCTCTTAAAGGAGATGTCTTCGGCTATACACAGTGTACCATTGGTGGTATAAAGGATCTCATCTAATATCTGCCATCATTACAGGCTCATCATTTCCTTGAATTTCACTGCCTGCCTACGGCTGACTTCTATCTTTTCTCCACCCTGGATTTCAAGCAAAAGCCCCCCGTTGAAAAAAGGTTCAATCTTCTCGATCATGCGCAGGTTAACAATATGCTTGCGGTTGGCCCTGAAAAAAACCTTTTCATCAAGCCTTTCTTCAAGTGCGTTAAGGGATTTCAGGATCAGGGGTTTATAGGTACCGAAAAAGACCTTTGCATAATTGCCCACACTTTCAAATAATCGAACATCACTCAATTTTACGAACCAGCACCTTTCTCCGTCCTTTACAAAGACCTGATCTTTTTCGGTCAACATGCCTCGGGTTACACTGGACATGGTGGCTGCCATTTCTTTTTCCTCAGCCTGTTGCAGTTTTTGCAGGGCATCTGCCAGTCGTTTGGGTTCAACAGGTTTCATCAGGTAATCCAGGGCGTTTACTTCAAATGCTTTGAGCGCATACTCATCATATGCAGTGGTAAAGATAACATGAGGTGCCCGGTCTAGTTCCGCGAGCATATCAAAACCGGTTTTTCCAGGCATCTGTATATCGAGGAAGATCAAGTCGGGGGAAAGACTTTCGATCTTTTCCAGGCCCTCTGTGGCATTCGCTGCTTCTCCAATCACTTCCACGTCGGGGAAATCAAGCAATAGTTTTTTCAGTTCATTTCTTGCCAAACGTTCATCGTCAATGATTACAGCTTTCTGCATAACGTTTTCTTTTTTAGTTAAATAATTGACGGCAGGATGACCTTTGATTCAACCATGTTATTGCCGGAATTTCTTATCTCGAACTTTCCTTTGCCCTGGTACATCAGGTTAAGCCTGTCTTCTGTGCTTTTAATACCGAACCCTTCCCCGTTGATCACTGCAGGAAGTTGCCCGGTGTTTTGTACTATTAATTCCAGGTTATCACCCTTAAAGGCACATACCACTCTAACCAGACCCCCGTTGACCTGTTTGCTTATTCCGTGTTTGATTGCATTTTCCACCAGTGTCTGCAGCATCATGGGCGGAACAGGATGCAAAAGGGTATCGGGATCCACCTGAATTTCCAACTTCAACCTTTCTTCGAAACGCATCTGCTCAAGCGCCAGGTAATCCCTAACAATATCCAATTCCTTTTCTAAAGTTACTGTTTCCGATTTTTCGGCCTGCATGCTGCTGCGCAGGATATTGCTGAGTTCCGTAATGGCTTTCCTGGAACGCTGAGGGTTTTCATCTACCAGTGCACGTATGCTGTTGAGGGAATTAAAAATGAAATGTGGGTTAATATGCGATTTTATGGTTTTGAGTTCCAGTTCCTTGACCGTGCTTTGTAATTTCAGTTTGTACAATTGGTCGTTTCTGTTCTTTTCCATGTAATGCCATACCAGGTATATCAGGAGCCATAGTGAAGTAAGGATAAAACAGAATATAATATTTCGAAAGTCCTTTCCCTTCGTAGGTTCTTCATACATCCAATTTCCATCCTTTTTCCTGAACCAGCCTGTGGATTTCTTTATTTTATTTAAGATCTTAAAGTTGATCGAATCGTTGCTGTACAGTTTCTCTGGTTTATAATACGATTTATCTACCACATTGAGTTCGGTTTCCATTTTGACCGCTTTATCCAGCCTTTCATTCCTTTCATATTTCTCAATTGATTTGTTCGTTAGTTCTGACACTAAATCAGCACTGTAATATTCAAGGAAACTGGTTGTTACCACACCTACAACGAACATGATCGCAACACCGCCATACGAGAACCGCATCCAGTTTGTACGTTTTAAGACCAGTCTCAGGAGGTGGGTGCACAGGATAAAAACAAAAAAGTCAATACCCATAGCATAAAAGAAAATGGACTTTTTACTCTCCGGAGTCAGGTAGATCTCACTTAGAAACTGATAAGCCATATAGATATTCAGGCTTATCCATCCACCCCACCCAATAATCTGGCACAACCAGTATCGTAGATTGAACATATGCATCATACAAAGCTACAACACAGATTAGTGAACACTGCCCATGTTTTGATTAATGGCCAAATGACGTTTTAAGAGGTCCCCCGGAAACCAATATCAAATACAGTTCATGAATATATACGTTATTTTTTCAATAATTTAAATGCATGGCCCCACTGGTTCCTTAAAAACCCTGGAAGGCACCATAAAATGCAAAGTGATTCTATAGGGCCTGCTGCCTGGGCTTTTCCCATGTCTTCGGTATCCCAGCCAAATGCATCAAGCATTCCGATAACTGTTTGCTTTGAATTCTCATTGTTACCACAAATAAACATGGTTGGTTTGATGCCGTTAAAGTCTGGCTTATACATGAATGCATTGCCTACACTGCTAAAAGCTTTTACAAGATTCGCTTCCGGTATGAGATCCTGAATCATTTCCATCAGAGACTTGCCATGCGTGGTAAAGAATTGCAATACTCCGTTCACAGGTGGCGCTGTGTCGATAGGATTGGTGGCATCAATGACTGTTTTGCCGGTGAAATTCTCAATTCCGGCCATATTTACTACTTCAAGGGTGACCTTTCCGCTGGTTGCCAGCACGAGGATATCTCCAAAGGCAGCTGTTTCCATGAAAGAGCCAGTTATACCATCCGGGTTCTCTGCCGCCCATTTCAACACCTCAGGTTTGGAAAGGTCACGGGTACCTAGCATGACATCATTGCCTTCTTTAACAAAAGCAGATGCAAGGACACGGCCAACGATGCCGCTTCCTATGATTCCGACCTTCATATGAAATGATTTTAGTGATTAATGATTAGTTTTACAAAGCTGATAAATATTTGTTCATGGCTAATCCAAATTTAAATAGTGGGACTGAATTTTTAGGGTCTGCGGATAAGGAATTCGAGAATACCATCCGACCCTCGGTCATCAATGAGTTTTCAGGCCAGAAACAGATCATTGAGAATATCACCATTTTCATCAAGGCAGCAAAGATACGTGGGGAGGCCCTGGATCATATTCTGTTTCATGGCCCGCCAGGTCTGGGAAAAACAACACTCAGCAGGATAGTTGCCAATGAACTGGGTGTTAATATAAAGGAAACCAGCGGGCCGGTTATTGAAAAGCCGGGAGATCTTGCAGGTTTGCTGACCAACCTGGAAACAAATGATGTATTGTTCATTGATGAGATCCACCGGTTAAGTACAGTGGTGGAAGAATATCTATATGCAGCCATGGAAGATTATCGGATTGATATCATGATCGACAGTGGCCCCAACGCAAGAAGTGTTCAACTTAACCTTAATCCCTTTACACTGATTGGGGCAACAACCCGAAGCGGCCTGCTGACAGCACCCCTACTTTCCCGATTCGGGATAAAATCCAGATTGGAATATTATGATGCGGCTACCCTGAAAAATATAATTATACGTTCAGCAAAGATTCTGGGCACCAAAATCACCAGTGATGCATCGGAAGAAATATCCCGCAGGAGCAGGGGAACACCAAGGATAGCAAACGGGTTGCTGAGAAGGGTGCGGGATTTTGCACAGGTGGTTGGTAATGGGGTGATAGATATGGCCATTACGGAGCATGCTTTAAAAGCGCTTAATGTAGACAAACATGGCCTGGATGAAATGGACAACCGCATCCTCATCACCATCATTGAAAAATTCAAAGGAGGCCCGGTAGGTATTACTACTATTGCAACTGCTGTGGGCGAGGAAACCGGTACACTGGAAGAAGTATACGAGCCATTCTTGATACAGGAAGGGTTTTTACAAAGAACTGCGAGGGGCAGGGAAGCCACTTCAAAAGCATATGAGCACCTGGGTAAGAAATCTTCGGGTAATGAAGGTAATAACCTATTATTCAGTTGAATAGCAGCCTTTATAAAGAGGGGAAGACCTTTTTTATTCTGATACCACCAGCCTGAAACCGTTTCCGTGGATATTTACAATCTCAATGGAGGGGTCTTCTTTGAGATATTTGCGCAGTTTGGCTATATAAACGTCCATGCTGCGTCCATTGAAATAGGTATCACTACCCCATATTTTTTTCAGGGCTATTTCTCGGCTCAACAGGTCATTTTTATATTCACTCAGCATTTTCAGTAATTCATTTTCCTTGGGCGATAAGGTCTGTATCTTACCATTGATGATCAATTCTCTCAGTCTTGGGTTAAAATGATACTTGCCAAGGTCGAATTCAGCATTCACTTCCTCGCGGTGCATTTCCTCATTACGTTTCAGGATGGCTTTAATCTTGTGAAGCAATACTTCACTGTCAAAAGGTTTGGTTATGTAATCATCTGCACCCAGTTTATATCCCTGGATGATGTCGTCCTTCATGGTCTTGGCACTTATAAAAAATAAGGGAACATCGGGATTAACGTCGCGTATCTCCTCGGCCAGGGTGAAACCATCCATGTTTGGCATCATTACATCCAACAGGCAAATATCATATTTCTCACGTTGGAAAGCAGCTAATCCCAACCGGCCATCTCTTTCCAGGGTAACATCATACTCATTTAATTCCAGGTAATTCTTCAATACCATACCCAGGTTAGCATCATCTTCACACAGCAGTATTTTGGGTTTAATGGTTTCCATATTAATGTTGGTTTAATAGCAAATAAAATTAATTCATTTTTTATCAAGCGAATATAGTGCCTAATTTTTTGTTAAAGAAGATTTAGGCCATATATACAAGTTTTGGATTGAACAATACTTATGCAATACTTTTTAGTAGTTTCTGCTATACTCTTTTTGAACTCGTCTTATTAAAATATATACGGGATTCTTTTAGTAATGTGATATTTAAGCAGGTTTGCGATGAGATCCAGACCATTGTCGGTTATACCATATCTTATTATAATAAGTTACAAGTGATAGTCAAAAAAGGGAAAGAATGTAATTTCCAAGGAATGTTGTAATATACCCGAATCAATTAATAATAAGCTGTCATTTCATAAAATCATATAAACAATGGTTAATTAGGGTATTAAATATTATAATTATTACATATTTTAATGTAACTATTTTCAAAAATGTTTAATAAAATGTTGTATTATAGTAAAAACCGCAGTATATTTGTAACGGTTTTTCATAGGATATTGGATTTTAAAGCGGGACTAGATTTCTATCTTGGTCCCTTTTTTTTATGATCCAGGTAGATACCTTGGAGCTTGGCTTGGTATTTAACAGAACTTTTTGATGAATCCCTCTTTGTCCACTAGTATCCTTCTTTCCGACTGAAGAAACTCAACTATCTCCCACACTTTCTCTTTTCCTGCTCCCTTCATGGAAAAGATCAGTTGTTCCATCGACAAAGGCGATTCTTCAATATGTTCAATGATCTTTCGTGCAATACGCTTGAATTCCTCTGTAGTAATCGTCAAATCTTTTTCATTGATGCAATTATCACAGATGCCACAGGGTTTGATTGGAACACTGTTGAAATATGCCGCAATCATTTTACTCCTGCAGCCGCTTTTGTTCTTTAAATATTTCACCATGGCCATCACCCTAGTTTCAAAATGCTGCTTCCGTTTCAGGTAGGCAGCTGTATTGATGGTGAAACTGTCCGAATACATCCGGTTCTTTAGAAGGGTGATCTGCGATTTTTCTTTTTGAGGCGAATAACTGATGATACCTAGTTCGTGTAATTGTATTAATTCTTTCTTTAATTCAAAAGCATCCCTTTTCAAAAATTTCGAGAGTGCAGATTCATAGACTATTGTAGGATAATCAAAGATGCCTTCATATGAACGTAATAAACCTTTACAAAGTGGTTCAAGTTCGGGATATTGCTTTTCGATTTCATTGATCTCATCCCTACTGGTGGTGAAGACAACAGTGGAGGGCTTGAAAAAAAATTCATTGTAAAAAAAATAACCCTCCTGATCCAGCATTTTCATCGCATAAGTAACAGTGAATAGATTGATCTTAAAAGCAGCTGCAAAGACCGCCATATCAAAATCGTATGTCACTCCCTCCCCTGTCCCTGCTGCTACCTGTAAATGGTTCATTAGAGCGGTATAGATCCTTTTAATCTCAAGGGTGTCAGGGAAACGTATCTCAGTCTGTTGAAGCAATTCTTCCGTTTCCTTGCCGCTGTATATTAGAACGGCATAAGCTCTTTTGTCATCCCTACCCGCACGTCCTGCTTCCTGGTAATAGTTTTCCAGGCAATCAGGTATATCATAATGAACGACTGTTCTCACATCTGCTTTGTCTATTCCCATACCGAATGCGTTGGTACAGACCATCACACGGATCTTGTTGGTGATCCAGTCCTCCTGTTTAGTATTTCTCTGCTTGTAATTCAACCCTGCGTGATAGTAATCGGCCTTGACCGAATTCATCGATAACCATTCTGCAATTTCCTGGGTATGCTTACGACTTTTACAATACACAATGGCAGTGCCCCGAACATTCTTTAATATTTCAAGCAGTTTGTTCTGTTTGGAGGGAACATGGAAAACACTGTAAGAAAGCTCAGGTCTTTCGAAGGACTGTTGAAAACGTTGCTGGTTTTTGTTAAAAAGCATTTTTTCACAGATATCGTCCTGAACAGGATTGGTCGCAGAAGCCGTGAGGGCCAGTACAGGTATATTAGGAAGGAATTCCCGAAGGTTCGCAATACGCAAATAGAGGGGCCTGAAATCATAGCCCCATTGGGAGATACAATGGGCTTCGTCCACTGCCAGTAAATTGATGTTGAGAGCAGGAAGGTATTCCAGGAACAAAGCTGTCTCAAGTCTTTCCGGGGAAACATATAAGAACTTAAAGTTGCCATATGCTGCATTCTGCAATGTCTTTTTTATCTCCAGGAAGTTCATACCTGAATACAGGGCTAGAGCGGGTATTCCTTTTTTTCTTAAATTTTCTACTTGGTCCTTCATCAGCGCAATCAGTGGACTCACCACCAGGCAAAGACCTTCTCTGGCCAGCGCAGGCACCTGGAAACATATGGATTTTCCGCCACCGGTTGGCATTATGGCAAGTGTATCTTTCCCTTCAAGGACAGAATGAATGATAGCTTCCTGCTTTGCACGGAATGAATCAAAACCCCAATATCTTTTTAGAATTTCCTGGATATCCACTTGCTCCAATTTCTTCCTGAAATTAAATCACTTTCCGGTAATTCAGACGTATGGAATTGATGGCTAGTACAACATCACTGAATCCCATGGCCAGCGCTGCTATGCCAGGATGCAGCAAACCAACGGCGGCAATTGGAATAGCAAGAATATTATACATGAACGCCCAGAAAAGATTTTCCCGGATGGTAACGTACGTGTATTTGCCAATGCCCAGCGCAAGGGGTAGGTGCTGTATGCCTTTATTCATCAGCACCACCTGTGCAGTCTGTATGGCCAGTTGTGTTGATTCACTCATCGAAATACCAATGGTCGCCATAGCCAAAGCAGGTGCATCATTGATACCGTCACCAACCATTATGACCGGCA
The DNA here is from genome assembly GCA_025361325.1 of Bacteroidota bacterium. Lineage (GTDB taxonomy): Bacteria > Bacteroidota > Bacteroidia > Chitinophagales > Chitinophagaceae > Ferruginibacter. Next base: position 1,691 of record JANYAL010000098.1, on the reverse strand, counting down.
TTTTTCTATTCAGCCCTTTAATGATGTCCAGCTTTTCCTGCGGCGATTTTTCTGCATACAACTCTTCTAAACCCAATACCTCAGCAATTTTTTTTGTTCTTTCCAGACTGTCACCACTCAGAACTGCGGTCCTGATCTTATTTGTTTGCAGGTAACTGATTACGGCTGCTGCTTCGGTACGTACCACGTCTTCCATATCCAGCCAGCCGACCAGTTGATCATTAAGCAGCAAATAAGCCGTATGACTTTTATCTGCTGTCAGTTCTGATGCTACTTTATAAGAACCTAGAAGGTATTTATTTCCTTCCCCGTCTTCTGCCTCTATGCCTATACCATTAATCTCGTTTATTTTCTTCCAGTTGATCGTATTCTCCATTTTCCAATAACCCGTTATCGCTTTTGCTATCGGGTGTCCCGAATATTTTTCCAGTGAGAATATGATCTGTTTGAATCTTTCTTCAGCGATAATAGAATGGAAGTTGCTGATGTTAAGTTCTCCCCGCGTCAGCGTTCCTGTTTTATCAAAAACGACCATTTTGATCTTTTTGAATAATTCCAGACAACCGGCATCACTGAAAAGGATACCGTTCCTGGCTGCCCTTCCCATCCCTACCGCAATTGCCGCAGGTGTTGCCAGTCCCATGGCACATGGACAGCTGATTACCAGAACAGCAATGCTCCTCATTAAAGAAGCAGTTGGGGCAGTATGGAAAACAAGATAGTTGAGTAAAAACGTAAGAATGGAAATGCCGATGACCAAAGGAACAAATACTGTACTAATCCTGTCTGCCAGTTGCTGAATAGGGGGCTTTTCTCCCTGTGCATACTTTACCAGGGCTAGGATGTTGCTCAACACGGTATCTTTCCCAATTGCTGTTACCTGTGCTTTGACTGTGCCATCCATTAACAGGCTCCCACCCATCAGGAAGTCTTTTTTATGTTTGTGAACCGGCTCGCTTTCACCGGTAAGCAATGCTTCATTTACATGTGCATCTCCCCACAAGATCTTGCAATCCATGGGAACCTGTTCACCACTTTTTATCAGGACCAGATCACCAACCCGCAGTTGTGTGTTCTCTACCGGTAAGATAATTTCCTGATGTTGTTCATCAAAGGCGATCATATTGGCCATCAGCTTCTGTTGCCGGGAGAGTTTGTTCAGTTCTTTCTGTGTTGTGATGACCGATCTGTGCTCTACCCACTCCCCTAAAAAAACAAAGGTGATTATGGTTGCGGTCGTTTCATAAAAAATAAAATTCATGCCAAGGTCGTTCAGGGTTCCCACGAGGCTGTATACAAATGCGGCCGTGGATCCTATGGTTATCAACACATTCATATTCGGAATACCCCCGCGAAGACTTTTAAAGGCACTGATCCCGAAATATCCCATTCCCGTCATGTATACAGGCATACAAATGACCAACTGTACCCAAGGGTTCATCAAAAAATATATATGCATCGGAAGCATATGCAGCATCAATATTATGGTAAAGGGCAGGCAGAAGAGAAATCGCTTTAAATGGTTGGAAAAAATGCGGGTTCTTTGTTTATAGCCGGTGCTTTGTGGTTTATCGACCACATGATAACCCAGTCCCTCAATCCCCCTGGCTATGGCTTCTTTGGCTATGGATCCGTTTGTTTCAAAACTTAAATCGCCACCGATAAAATCCACTTTTACATCCTTGAGACCT
>JANYAL010000078.1 GCA_025361325.1 Bacteroidota bacterium | reverse complement strand
TGAATTAAATAAATAATGAAAACTATTCTTTCTATAGTGTTTTTTGCAGGAACCTGTTACCCTGCTTCAGCAAAGACCATACGGGTAGGAACGCAACGATCCGTTAAGACAATTACACAGGCACAACAGGTTGCCACGAATGGCGATACCATACTGGTGGAGTCCGGAACTTACTATGAAAGGAACCTGGTGATCAGCAAGACGGTTTCCCTGATTGGAGAGGGTTACCCCGTCCTGGATGGGGAACACAAATATGAGATCGTTTCCATAAAGGCAAACGGTGTCCTTATTGAAGGGTTCAAAATTGTACACTCAGGCGTTTCCAGTATCGAAGATTTTGCCGGTATCAAGATCTATCATTGCCGTGATGTCGTCATCCGTAATAATATCCTGGAAGATACTTTCTTCGGCATTTATTCGCAGTATGGATTGAATTGCACCATAGAAAAGAACAAATTAACGGCATATGCCATACAGGAGCAGCAAAGCGGTAACGGTATCCATTGCTGGAAAAGCGACAGTATGCGCATACTTGCCAATACTATTACGGGCCATCGCGATGGAATATATTTTGAATTTGTTACTAACTCCGTAATCTGGCGCAATACGTCTCTGAAAAATATCAGATATGGCCTCCATTTCATGTTCTCCAATGATGATGCCTATATCACTAACATTTTTAAGAATAACGGAGCCGGTGTAGCGGTTATGTTCTCACATCATGTAAAAATGTTTGGAAATTATTTTGAAGAGAATTGGGGTGATGCCGCTTACGGTTTGCTCCTGAAGGAAATTTCAGACGGGTATATCGATAATAATCATTTTGTTAAGAACACTACAGGTATACATATGGAAGGTGCCAGCCGCATCAGTATGGAAAAGAATGTATTTTCCAATAATGGCTGGGCCATGAAGATCCAGGCCAGCTGCATGGATATCAAGTTAGAAAATAACAATTTCATCTCGAATACTTTTGATATTGGCACCAATGGGAGCCTGGTCCTGAATACCTTTAATTATAATTACTGGGATAAATATGAAGGGTATGATATAAATAAGGACCATATTGGGGATATTCCCTATCGCCCGGTAAGCATGTACTCCATGATCGTTGAGCAGAATCCTTCAGCAATGATGATATTCAGGAGTTTCATGACAAGTCTGCTGGATAAAACGGAAAAACTCCTACCCTCCCTCACTCCTGAAAATCTGAAAGATGAATTTCCACTTATGAAACCGCTGCCATTATGATTATAGCCAGTAATGTTTCAAAGAAATTCGGTAAACTGAAGGCTTTGGACAATGTTTCAGTTACCTGTAACAAGGGAGAATGCATTGCGCTCATTGGCCCAAACGGGAGCGGTAAGACAACATTGATAAAGGTTATATTGGGTATGGTGATCTGCGATAGTGGTTTCATCACATTCAATGGAAAGAACATACTGCACGACTGGCTGTATCGTACAAATATTGGTTATATGCCTCAGATCGGTCGCTACCCGGATAACATGACCATCGGTCAGGTGCTGGAAATGATGAAGGATATCAGGAAGAATGAAAATATCGGACTTGATGAGGAACTCATCATTCTTTTTGGTTTGAATGAACTCATGCATAAACGTATGCGTACCTTATCTGGAGGAACAAGGCAGAAAGTGAGTGCCGCCCTTGCCTTCCTCTTCAATGCGGAAGTGTTGATACTGGACGAGCCAACCGCCGGGCTGGACCCCGTGTCAGCTGAGATATTGAAAGACAAGATCCTGGCAGAGAAAAAAAAGGGCAAACTCATCCTGGTGACATCTCATATACTGAGTGAGTTGGATGACCTGGTGACACAGGTGATATATATGCAGGACGGCAGCATTCGTTTCCATAAGAGCATTGAACTGTTAAGAACAGATACCGGACAGGAGAAATTATCAAAGGCCATTGCTGCTGTAATGCTTCAACGATAAAGCTATGAAGAAGATCGTTAAATATGTGATCATAGACATCCTGCGTAACAGGATTATGCTGGCCTATACATTATTCCTGTTGTTGTTTTCATTCAGCATATTTAACCTGGAGGACAATGCTGCTAAAGGATTATTAAGTTTATTGAATATAGTCCTTATCATCGTCCCGCTAGTAAGTATGCTATTTTCAGCCATTTATGTTTATAACAGTGCTGAATTCTTAGAGTTGCTGGTGAGCCAGCCCCTGAAAAGGAAAACGATCTGGCTGAGTATGTTTACAGGTCTGGCTTACTCATTGGCGCTTTCGTTTTTAATCGGGGTAGGTATCCCGATATTGCTGTACCAGGCTACACCCACCGGTTTTATATTATTGGGTGCAGGAATGATATTGT
>JANYAL010000028.1 GCA_025361325.1 Bacteroidota bacterium | reverse complement strand
CAGTGTGGTAAGGTCGATCATGTTCAGGGCAAGTTTAAGCCCATTTACCTTGGTCTCATGTTTGATACTGCGTTTAGTAAATCTGGCTGCTCTTTCCTCAACACCCACCTGGTCAATGTGTGGCGATATGGAGAAATCTGGAATGATCTTTGTCGAAGACATTTATATTTTTATTATTTTGGGTCTTTAAGTAGCAGTCAGAACTTCAAGGGCCTTTTTGATCATGTTCTCCTATGTAATATTACTGTTTTTGGAAAATTTGTTGATTACCGGTTAGTAATTATTACGTTTATGTTCATGAATACATGGCCTATTCATTTCCCCAACCCATATATGGCTTAAATCTCCATCTCAAAGTTAGTGATTCGGCATGTAATTAACTTTTGGTGTTTATGAACATGAAGATAAATATAACAAATGATTCAAAGTTTTTGAATCCAAGGTGGGAATTGAAACTGATTTTAATATGTATTTTTAATTCATTGAACCTTATTGGTCATTTAGCGAATAAATATAATAGCTTTGCCGGATCAAAATATGGGGACACGAAACACAATAAAACCCTGCAGAAATCAGTATAGATGAAAAAGAAATTGGGCATTTTAATTTTAATTCTTTACACAACAGTCGTAACCGCGCAAAACAATCTTACTGATTCAGTGATCAAAGGGTCCGTAGTGGTCAATAAGGATCCACGGCTAGATGCCCTAGCAAAGAAAGAATTGGAATTCAATTCGATGAGTTTGAAATCTTCAAAAGGTTACCGCCTTTTGGTACTTAGTAGTAATGACCGTGAGAGAGTGATGAGTATCAGGGCTAAGTTACTCCAACTATATCCTGAACAAAAAGTATATATGGTATTTCAGAACCCGTTTATTAAACTGAAGTTTGGAAATTTTGTAGAGAAACCAGAGGCTGAAAGATACCGGGATCTGCTTACCAGCGCACGCCTGGTTCCCACTAATATTTATATTGTTCCGGAAGTTGTAGAAGTCAAATCAGATAAGAATAAGGTGAAGGAAGAGGAATAAAGCTTTAGGCAGAAGATAATCGTTAAAATAGTGCTGGGTTGTTTATTTCGTATGCCCTCTCATTTCAACAGATTTATTATAGTAGACTCTCCTTACTGTCGCATCATATTATTTAAGTCATTTATGATCAAAGAAAGCATTCAGCGTTTGGCCAAGCAATATGCCAGCGAGTTTATTAGTATCCGTCATCACTTACATGCCAATCCTGAACTGAGTTTCAAGGAATTTGAAACTTCTTCATTTGTTCAACAGAAACTCCGGGGTTGGGGAATACCTTTTGAAGTAAAAGCCACCACCGGAGTTGTCGGATTGATAAAGGGGAAGAATCCCGGTAACAGGGTCATTGCGCTCCGGGCCGACATGGATGCATTGCCAATCACAGAAGAGAATGACGTAACATACAGGTCAGTGAATAAAGGTGTCATGCATGCCTGCGGTCATGATGTGCATACCACCTGCCTACTGGGGGCTGCCCGGATCCTGAATGAATTGAAGGGAGAATGGGAAGGGACCATAAAACTGATCTTTCAGCCCGGAGAGGAAAAGAACCCAGGCGGCGCCAGTCTCATGATAAAAGAGGGCGTTCTCAAAGATCCGGTGCCTTCCGGGATATTCGCCTTGCATGTTCATCCCGGAATCGAAACAGGTCTCTTGAGTTTTCGGGGCGGGATGATCATGGCCAGTGCCGATGAGATCTATATAACCGTAAAGAGTAAGGGTGGTCATGCCGCGGCGCCGCAGATTACTGCAGATACCATTTTAATTGCATCGCAACTGGTGGTAAGCCTGCAACAGATTATCTCCCGGAATAACAACCCCTTTAACCCCAGCGTTCTCTCCATTACATCTTTCCAGGGTGGCAATACTACCAATGTCATTCCCAGTGAGGTGAAACTGATGGGAACTTTCCGTGCGATGAATGAGACTTGGCGGTTCGAGGCACATAAATTAATAAGGAAACAGACTCTTGAACTGGTAAAAGCCATGGGTGCAGAAGCAGAGATTACTATTGACTTGGGTTATCCTTTTGTTTTGAATGACGAAACCCTGAATGCCGCAGCCGTGAAAAAAGGGGAGGAGTATGTTGGCGAGGGAAATGTTGTTACAACCGAATTAAGAATGGGAGCCGAAGATTTTGCTTTTTATACACACCAGATTCCTGGCTGTTTTTTCAGGCTGGGTGCCGGGAATGCAAAAAAAGGTATCACAAGCGGTGTACATACCCCAACATTCAATATAGATGATAATGCCATAGAGATTGGTATGGGTTTTATGGCCTGGCTGGGGGTAGGATCCTCCTCCAAATCCTGATAGTGTAATATGGAAACAATACTCATGCCATTAAAGATGTGTAACTTAACAGCAGGAATATCTTGATTTGCATAGAAATCATTATTAATAATTAAGCTCGATTCAATTTCCCCGACCTATGCTACGGTGTAATTAGTATTGAGATCCCCTTAAGTGGGAAGGAATATGAAAATTGCATTCCATGGCGCTGCCAGAACAGTAACCGGATCCAAACATTTGCTGACTTTAAAGAACGGGAAGAAATACCTGCTCGATTGCGGGATGTTCCAGGGGATGGGCAATGTCACCGATGCCCTTAACCACAACTTTGGTTTTGATGTAGCATCAGTCACCGCCATAATTCTATCTCATGCACATGTGGATCATTGCGGACTTATACCCAAACTGGTGAAAGATGGTTTTGAAGGTAAAATCTATTGTACCCCTGCAACCCGGGAACTGACAGCAGTTATGCTTGAAGATTCTGCCGGGATCCAGGAGAGCGAGATCCGGTATGAGAATAAACGGAGAGCGCATGCAGGCCTCCCATACCTGAGGCCTTTGTATGATACACAGGATGCAATGGCTGCGATGGATCAGTTCGTAGAAGTGGAATATGATATTTGGTATACCATTGATGAGAATATAGATGTTAAATATACGGATGCAGGGCATATCATCGGCAGTGCAGCCGTTCATTTGCGGATCAGGGAGGACGGGAAGCTAACCCGTCTCACATTCAGCGGAGATGTGGGACGATACCGGGATGTGATATTAAGGTCTCCGGCCGTCTTCTCGCAGGCCGATTATATCCTTATCGAGTCTACCTATGGCAATAGCCTGCACGATAATATAATGACCACACCCGACCAGCTATTGCAGTGGATCGAAAAAGCCTGCCTGCAGAAAAAGGGAAAACTGATCATTCCGGCTTTCAGCCTGGGGCGTACGCAGGAGATACTATTTGACCTTAATCAGCTGGAACTGGAAAGAAGACTGCCCGAATTGAATTATTTCGTAGACAGTCCGCTTAGTGTGAAGGCAACCGCGATTGTTAAACATTACCCTCAATATTTTAACAAGAAGATACAAAAGATACTGGAATCTGACAATGACCCCTTTAGCTTTAAAGGATTAAAATTCATTGAATCTGTGGAAGAATCCAAACTGCTCAATTTCCAGGACGGACCTATAGTGATCATTTCCGCCAGTGGCATGGCAGATGCGGGCCGGGTGAAACATCATATCAGCAATAATATCGAGAATAGCCGCAATACTATCTTATTCACTGGTTATTGTGAACCGCATTCGCTTGGAGGCAAGTTAATGGCTGGTGCAAAGGAAGTGGATATATTCGGGGTGCACCATGAGGTTAATGCCGAAATAGGTTCCATCAGGAGTATGAGCGCACATGGAGATTATGACGACCTGTGTCAGTTCCTGGCCTGCCAGGATCCCAAACAGGTGAAACGGTTATTCATCGTTCACGGTGAATATAATGTACAACTTGATTTCAAAGCCCGCCTCATACGCAAGGGATTTGTGGATGTGGAAGTTCCAGAGATGCATCATGAGGAAGGGTTGAGCTGATTTATATATTTATTACACGAACTTTACATGCGAGTTCATCATTCTTGTATTTCGATAAAATATGTGTAATCATAGAATGAATAGCAAAATGATTGTACTGCCATGATGGACATCAGCAATACCGACATCATAAAGATCGCCATCGCCTTTGCCTTGGGTGCCTTGCTGGGTATGGAGCGGGAATTCCGCAATAAACCCGCTGGTTTTCGTACCATGATCATGATAACCGTAGGAGCCACTCTCTTCACGATCTTATCTTACCGTATCAATTCCTCAACACCCGACCGTATTGCTTCTAATATTATTACCGGTATAGGTTTTATTGGTGCGGGCGTTATTTTCAAAGAAGGGATGAAAGTCAGTGGCATGACCACGGCTGCCACCATCTGGATGGCGGCAGCAGTTGGTATGGCAGTTGGCTACGGGGCATACTACCTGGCAGGCGGTGTTACCCTGGTCATGCTTTTCACACTAATACTTTTATCCAAACTGGAAGGATTTTTTGCAAGACTACACCAGGTAAAATTCTATAAGATATCTTTTTTGATGAATGAATGTTCACTCGAGGAATTACAACAGAAATTCGCGGAACTGAACCTGCGTTATCAAAAAGACAAGGAGATTAAAGATCATAATGAGATCATTGTGTATTACCGTTTTACGGCCAGGCAGCAGGAATTCAGGGTGCTGGACGAATACCTGATGCGGCACCAGGCGATCAGGGGTTTTGAGATGTGATCTTCAATAGCGTTCTGCACTGAACGCCGATATATCAATACTGTTCTTCTTATTGTCTACGATTTCACTGACCAGTTTCCCCGTTCCTGTTCCTTCAGACATACCCAGCATGGCATGTCCACCCGCTATTATCACATTGGAAAGTTTTGAAAGCCGCCCGATATAAGGTAATCCGTCAGGGGTCACGGGCCTGAGCCCATTCCAGATCTTATCAGCCGGGGGAGGATCGATCTTCAGTCCGGGGTAAAAATTCCTGGCAGATTCATAGATGCCCTGCATCCTTTTTACCAGTACTTTATTGTTGATACCGCTTAGTTCCATAGTGCCACCTATCCTCAACATGCTACCCCACGGTGTAACAGCACAACGGCCATCAACCAGTATGGCTGGGTACCTGATGTTGTTTTCAATATAAGAGTAGGTATAACTATATCCTTTGCCCGGCTGTAGCAAAATGTGCGTACCCATCATTTTTGCAATGACCGGTAACCAGCTCCCTGCTGCCAGTACTACCTGATCAACTGCAATCCTGCCTGTATCTGTAATCATTGCACGAACCGTATTACCGGTCTTTTCCATACCGGTGACTGTAGTGTTCAACTGAAACCTTACACCTTTAGTCTCCAGGTATTTTTTCAAAGCTATCATCATCAATCCCGGATGAAAATGACAATCATCTCTAAATAATACAGCACCTGCTATAGCCAGTTCCACTGCAGGTTCCAGTGCCTGTACCTGTGCTGCATCCAGCCTGTCAACCTGCAGCCCGAATTTTTCTGCTTCATCTGCCAGGTGAAATTCATGATCCAGTGTTTTCTGTTGTTTGCACAACATCAGACAGCCCCTTTCCTCCATTTCAAAAACATCCCCAATCTCCGTTCTCATCTCATTGATCAGTGACCTGCTGAGTTGCAACAGTGCATTTAGATGCGGGGCATTTCTGAATACCTTTGTGGCATTGCTGTTCTTCCAGAAATGATAGCCCCATTTCATGAGGTCCCGGTTCAGTCTTGGTTTGATGTAAAAAGGACTGCTGCTACTCAGCATATGTTTCAGCCCTTCAGCAATGATGCCCGGTGAGGCAAGGGGGATAAAATGGCTGGGCGACATGTATCCCATATTGCCAAAGGAGCAGCCATCGGTGATTTCACCCCGGTCAACCACTGTTATTGCATGTCCTTCTTTCTGCAGATAATAAGCGCTGCATAACCCAATGACGCCTCCTCCGATAATGGTAATATTCTTCATAAGTAGTTCTTTATTGGGCCAGGGAAATGGGTGCAATAACATTTATGTGTTATTACATGAATATGCGGCCCGCTGTTTTTTCCATATCACTTTTATAGAGTTAAGATAAACGCTTGTTTAGCATTTCCTGGTAATGCCATCCTTTAGTTTTTTTTCCGTACTCAAAACCTGATATGCAATAATAGCAAACTTCGTTTCTTAGCTCACAAGTAGTTGTTTTGTCTTACATCTGCCCATGTATCACCTGCATATCCTCAGGTAACCCTATTAACTTATCTGTTAACTTCATATCATCAGATTACCTGAAACCCACACGCATACGGGTCATCCTCATCATCAATGGTAATGGTATTGTACCCGTATATCCTGGCCCATCCCTCTATGGCCGGGCGGATGGCGGGAATGCCGTTGATGGTTGTTTCTTCCTCAATGGTTCCTGTGAATTTGCTTCCGATGATGCTTTCATGAATAAATGCATCTCCCTTTTTTAATTTCCCCTTCGCATACCACTGTGCCATTCGTGCCGAAGTACCGGTACCACAGGGGCTGCGGTCTATTGCCTTTTCACCGTAAAAAACGGCATTCCTGGCAGTGGAGGTCTTATCGAGAACAGCACCCGTCCAAAGAATATGGCTGCATCCCCTGATGGTGTCATTCTCCGGGTGAACAAATTGATACCTTTCATTGATGTTCTTCCGCAATGCCGCCGACAAACTGATTAATTTGTTGGCGGTAAAATGTTCAAGTCCGGCAAAGTTGTCCTGTATATCAATGATGGCATAAAAATTACCGCCATAGGAAACATCTACAACCAGTTCGCCCAGTTCAGGACAATCTGCAGTCAGTTCAACAGCAGCCAGGTAGGAGACCACATTCGTGAGTTTCACAGATTTTACTTTGGTCCTTGCTGGATCAGAATCACCCGTTCTGTATTCAACCAGCACCAGTCCGGCGGGGGTTTCCATTCTTACTATACCCGGGATCTTAGGAACGATGAGTCCTTCTTCAATACCTGTGGTGATCGTGCCGATTGTGCCGTGTCCGCACATCGGTAAACAACCACTTGTTTCGATGAACAATACAGCTACATCATTTTGCAGATCGTGTGGCGGGTATAGTATGCTGCCACTCATCATGTCGTGGCCACGGGGCTCAAACATCAGGCCCTTCCGGATCCAGTCGTATTCACGCATGAAGTGCTGGCGTTTCTCACTCATGTCCTTTCCCAGCAGTTCAGGGCCCCCCTCTTTTATCAGCCGCACCGGATTACCGCAGGTATGGGCGTCAATACAAAAAAATGTTTTCTTCATTCCCCTTTATTAAATTTGTATTGCAACTTAATAAAAGTTTATTGTTAAATGGAACAGTACGGCAAGATATTACTGATCGCCATGCCCGCCTTCCTGGCACTGGTGCTTTTTGAAAAATGGTATGGCTGGTACAAGGGCAGGGACACGGTGCGCAATATGGATATGATATCCAGCCTGAGTTCCGGTGTTACCAATGTCACCAAAGATGTACTGGGCCTTAGCATTGCAGTATTAAGCTATGGATGGCTGGTCAATCATATCGCTTTAACACATATTACTTCAACCTGGCTTATATATGCTGTGGCCTTTCTGGTACTGGATTTCGCAGGTTATTGGGTGCACCGCTTAGATCACAAGATCAACTTTTTCTGGAACAGCCATATCATTCACCACAGCAGCGAGGAATTTAACCTGGCCTGTGCACTCAGACAAAGCATTTCCACCTTCTTCAGGCTCTTTGCCATCCTGCTTCTTCCTGCTGCTTTGCTGGGGGTACCTGCCGTTGTAATCGCCACTGTGGCACCGCTGCACCTGTTCGCACAGTTCTGGTACCATACCAGGCATATCC
>JANYAL010000398.1 GCA_025361325.1 Bacteroidota bacterium | reverse complement strand
AACCGTCGGTAATCCCGGATACGCATCATGTAGATGAAGGGCTTTGTAGCAAAGCTGTTTGACCTTGCCTTCGGTATCTTTTCCTTCCAGTGTGGTAAGGTCGATCATGTTCAGGGCAAGTTTAAGCCCATTTACCTTGGTCTCATTTTTGATACTGCGTTTAGTAAATCTGGCTGCTCTTTCCTCAACACCCACCTGGTCAATGTGTGGTGATATGGAAAAATCTGGAATGATCTTTGTCGAAGACATTTATTTTTTATTATTTGGGGTCTTTAAGTAGCAGTCAGAACTTTGAGGGCCTTTTTGATCATATTCTCCAATTCTGTATTACTATTTTTGGAAAATTTCTACATGACCCGGTTCGCAATTATTAAATTTATACCCAGGCATTCATGTCCAATTAATTTTCCCATCACAGGGAATAAAAAAAGACATTTATTTTATTCCGTACTTGTATTTGTATTTTTCAAATAACTGTTTTTGTTTGTTGTCCAAATTTATTTCCCTTCCCTGTATCCATGCTTGACTAATAATACTACTCTTCATGTCCAGTATATCCCCTTCACTGATCACAATATTTGCATCTTTACCCTTCTCCAATGTGCCTGTTCTGCCATCTATGCCCAGTATCTTAGCTGCATTAAAGGTAATGGATGACAGTGCTTCTTCCCTGCTTAATCCATAAGCCGCCATAGTACCTGCTTCAAAAGGAAGATTACGTTGCTGCCAAAAACCATCGCCGGCATCAAAACAAATGGAAAACAAAACTCCAGCCTTTTGTAATGCAGCACCTGTCTTATAAGGTTGGTCCACATCATCATCTTCAGTGGCTGGCAAGCTATGCGGTTCGCCAAGAATGACTGCAACATTATTTTCCCGTAGGATATCACCAATCAACCAGCTATCACTACCTCCGATAATTACCATCCTAAAGCCAAATTCTTTTGCTAGATCGATCGCCATCATCATTTCCTTCACAAGGTCGCAATGTACAAAGAGTGTTTGTATCCTGTTATATAGACCTTTTACCGCTTCAAATTTTAAATTCACAGTACTATGTTTCTGCACAGCATTATAAGCTTTGGCTTCCCTGAAGAATTTTCGGATATTCTCAATTTTATCTAAACCTTGTTTGACCGGATCTTCTGTTTCGGTATTCTGCCTGCGCCTGCTACTGCCAAACTGGCTTGGCCTATTGATCAGTGCCGGCATGATAAAATGTATTCCATTATCTATCTTGTATGCGGCATCTTCCCAGTTCCATGCATCCAGCTGAACAACAGATGAAGTGCCACTGATGGTTCCTCCCCGGGGTACAATATGTGCAAGTAAAACGCCATTGCTTCTTAAAGTATTGATCACTTTACTGTCTGTATTATAGGCAACAAGCGACCGAATACTTGGATTGATATCACCCAATTCTGTAAAATCGGCAGTGGCTCTTACGGCACCTACTTCCACCATACCTAGGGTGGAAGATGGCGAAATGAGCCCGGGGTAAACCTGTTTTCCTTTGCAATCGATCACGACTGCACCTGCAGTATTTGCAGCAGGGCCGATATCAGTTATCCTTCCATTACTGAAGACCAGGGTACTGTTCTCCAATATCTGACCGTTGCCAATATGAATGGTAGCATTGGTCAGTGCGATGGTACTACTTTGTGCAGGTGAGGGATGCATATTCTCCTGTGCCTGTACACCAGACGTAAGCAGAATTAGAACAGTGATATTTGAAATATATAAAAATATCTTTTTCATATTATTTATTAATCTATTAACGTTATATAGTTACAATGTTTGATCATTTTCCAGGCAAAGACCTTTTATTGTAAAGTGAATTTAATTTTCAGTTGAAATGATTCTTGCTTCGATTCTTTCCCAGAGTGTTTTCTCGTCCTGGTGATCCTCTTCACAGTAATTCAATTCACGGAATGATGGTATTGCCGGGCCTGTCCTTTCTCCTGCTTTTTTTGCACCTATCATTTTTTGTACCAGCCTTACTTTTTCCAGTGCGATGTCGTTACGAAGCAGTTTGTCCTTTTCCCGGTCAAAATAAATGACACCATCCACCATTGTGATGAGTGATTTTGCATAGATACTCAGTGGATGATCACTCCATAAGACGAGGTCTGCATCCTTGCCGACCTTGATGCTGCCTGTCCTGTCAGCCACATGCAGCATAGCTGCAGGGTTTAGGGTCACCATTTTAAGGGCGTCTTCTTCTTTCATATTCGCGTATTTTATACTTTTAGCGGCTTCCTGGTTCAGGCGGCGTGCCATTTCAGCATCATCTGAATTGATGGCAACATTCAGGCCCACCTGCTGCATGATATACGGATTTTGAGGTATGGCATCCACGACCTCCATCTTATAGGCCCACCAGTCACTGAAAGTGGAAGCATTGGCGCCATGCTCCTTCATCTTATCAGCTACTTTATACCCTTCGAGTATATGCGTGAAGGTGTTGACCCTGAAGTTGAATTTTTCAGCCACCCGCATTAAAGCAGTGATCTCACTTTGTACATAGGAGTGACAGGTAATAAACCGTTTCTTATGAAGAATCTCTGTCAGTGCCTCCAATTCGAGGTCTTTTCTTTTGCCAGGCCCCATCTTATCATAATCGACGGCACGGGTAAATGCATCCATCAGAACTTCTTCCACTCCCATGCGGGTATCCGGGAAGCGGTTCTGGTTCCTGTCGTTGGATGACCGTTTGACATTTTCACCAAGTGCGAATTTGATGAATGGCTCCCATCCTGCGAATTTCATTTGTTCTGCATTCAATCCCCAGCGCAATTTGATGAGTTGGGTCTGCCCACCTATCGTATTACAGCTCCCATGCAGAATATGACTGCTGGTAACACCACCGCTAAGTTGCCGGTAGATCTCGATATCATCTGGGTTAATCACATCGCCAATCCTCACTTCAGCAGTGACACTTTGTGAACATTCATTGATGCCTCCTGTACCCGCAATGTGCGAGTGTTCGTCAATGATACCGGCCGTTAAATGTTTTCCGGTGCCGTCTATTATTCTGGCCGAGGGATCGCTGATGCTTTTACCGATGGCTGTGATCTTCCCATTTTTTACCAATACATCTGTATTTTCTAGTTTCCCTTCTTTCTCATTGGTCCAAACTGTAACATTCTTATACAATATATTTTCCGCAATAGGAATCTGTTTAAAACCGTATCCGTTGAAGGGATAGTTAACCGTACCTGCAATCTTCATATTAGGCTCATTCCTTCTTCGTCTTGTACTGTCCCCACCCATTCTTCTTCTTAAACTGTCTCCTCCGGTGGTAACCTGGTTAACCAGGGTATAATCATTTCTGGTCACGCTCCAGGTTGTCCACCTGCCATTCTGTAATTGTCCGGTCCCGTTCCAGGTATCATCACTCATAACCCCACTGAGTCTGACCGCAGCACTACTGTCCTTTTTAAAAGTAAAATTCATCCTCACCAGTTTGTTCTGTATATTCAATTCCACTTTCGTGGTATCAGTTCCGATCAGGGAAACGGACTGTTTAGCCGGATCACCTTTAATCTCCAATTTAAAGTTCTCTTTGTCCAGCGAAAGAGTATAGTTGCCCCGAATATCTTTCCAACCGTCTTCTTTTATAACATATTTATTTCCCTGTATCCAGTTTTGATACATAGTTGTCCTTTCGGAAAAGATAGGACCGGATGTTATCAGGAAGTTCGCAATCTTTCCTGTATCCAGACTGCCGGTCTTATCGTATATACCGAGTAAAGACGCAGGTATTTTGGTAAGGGCTTCCAGTGCTCTTTGTTCCGACATGCCGCTTTGAATTGCTTTGCGTAAATTGACAAAAAAGGAGCCCATATCCTTCAATCCATAAGTTGTCAATGCAAAATTGATATTGGCTTTTTCACATGCCGCAGGGTTCAAAGGGGCCATTTCCCAGTGTTTCAGATCAGCCAGGGATACAAATCTTGCATCATTGGGATCCTCCACATCCATTGCCTGGGGGAAATTCAAAGGAAGGATGAATGCAGCATTAGTAGCTTTGATCTCATTGATGCGCTGGTATTCATTTCCTCCGCCTTTTATGATGAACTGGATACCGAATTCATCTCCAATCTTATCCGCCCGCAGGTCACTCCATTTGTCCGGGGATTCAAATAACTGTGGTAGATTCTGGTTATCATTGAATGCCTGTAGAGACAAATTGATTCCCTCTTCAACTGGCTTTGATCTGTACCATTGTGCATCCAGAAAATTCTGTCGTAAGAGGGCAATACTACCCATTAAA
>JANYAL010000127.1 GCA_025361325.1 Bacteroidota bacterium | reverse complement strand
GGGATGCCGAAATAGAAAGACAGAATCTGCAGTCCATGGGCGTTATTACCGCCAGGCTCGATAACCGCGACCTGGGCAGCGTAATCCGAGACATCCGGAACAGTATCTCCCATAAGATCAACCTGCCACAGGGTTACCATATCGAATATGGCGGGGCTTACGCCGAACAGCAGCAATCGTTCAAAGAACTGCTGATGATACTCGTTGCCGCCAGCCTGCTCGTATTTGGGGTAATCCTCTTTCTTTTCAAGGAATTCAAAGTGGCTTTCCTGATACTCATTATAGCATTACTGGGTATCTCGGGCAGTTACCTGGCCCTCTACCTTACCCATACCCCTTTGAATGTAGGCAGCTATACCGGGCTCATCATGATCGTAGGCGTCATCGGTGAGAATGCGATCTTCACCTTCCTGCAGTTCAAAAGATCGCTGGAAGAACATCCGGTGGATGCATCCATCATCTATTCCATCTCTACCCGGCTACGCCCGAAACTGATGACCGCACTGGGCGCCATCATTGCCCTTACCCCGCTGGCCCTGGGCATCGGTACGGGCGCACAGCTTCACCAGCCTCTAGCCATCTCCGTCATCGGAGGATTCATCATGGCCCTGCCCCTGCTGCTGATCGTATTGCCCAGCCTGCTGCGGGTGATGTATAAGAATTATGTACGCCCTGAACCCATGGAACTGACCGAACCGTAAAGCCGGCACCCATTTTCAGTAATTTAACGTACTCTTGTATTCATCATCATGGAAATACTGGGATATATTGCAGCTGCACTCATCGGTATATCACTGGGCCTGGTTGGCGGCGGTGGCTCCATACTTACTGTTCCGGTTCTGGTATACATCTTCCATATACAGCCAAAACTCGCCACATCCTATTCCCTCTTCATCGTAGGCAGTACGAGCCTGGCAGGCGCAGTGAACAATTACATAAGGGGATGGGTGGACCTGAGGACCGCCCTGTTGTTCGGCGCTAGCTCAATCAGCACAGTCTTCCTTACCCGAAAGTTCATCATACCAGCTGTACCGGAAAGGATTGTTACGCTTGGCAGTTTTACAGTAACTGCTTCCCTGCTCACTATGGTCCTGTTTGCCGTACTGATGCTGATGGCCGCCTGGTCAATGATCCGGAAAAAGGGCGCTACCATAACGGAAAAGCACAAACTTACAGGTATACGAGCGATCACTACATTATTGTGCTATGGAATTTGTGTAGGCCTGGTGACCGGACTGCTGGGGGCAGGCGGTGGTTTTCTGATCATCCCTACCCTGGTCTTGATGGTTGGGCTACCTATGAAGAAAGCCATCGGCACTTCCCTGATGATCATCGCTATGAATTCCTTGCTGGGTTTTACCGGTGACCTGGGACAGGTGGACATGGACTGGAAACTGTTACTCACCCTCACAGCTATCGCTATCGCCGGCATATTTGCCGGCAGCACTATCGGTAAAAAGATCCCCGGCGAAAAACTGAGGAAAGGATTCGGATGGTTTGTACTGGTGATGGGGGTATATATACTGGTTAGGGAATTGTGGTAGATGTGCGGATTACAGATGTGCTAATGGCAGATGTGCTAATGGGCAGACGGGCAGATAAAAAACCATTCCGCATGCTGATTCCGATAATTATTGGTACAGCATCTCAGCAGAATCACTTCCTCATTTTTAATGAGCAAGGTACCAGCCCGCTCTTTTTGGAAAGATTCACAGATTAAACCTGAAGGGAGCGCGGACATGGATCTGTGCAGCAGGTGATAAGTCACTGGAGGGGATATAATTGTTTTTCCTATCTTACAACGCAGTACGCTTCATCAACACAATTCTATTGCCATGAAAAAAAGAATCCTGCTTTTTCTGTTCCCGGTATTAAGTTATATCCAGGTCAATGCACAGATCGATGCCGGCCTGTTCCGTTACCCCGATGTTTCCGGATCACAAATCGTGTTCTCATATGCCAACGATATCTGGGTCATGCCAAAAGAAGGGGGTATTGCTGAAAAACTGAGCTCCCCGCCGGGCGTGGAAAGCTTTCCTAAATTCTCTCCCGACGGCAGAACCATCGCCTTCAGCGCCAATTATGATGGCAATACTGATGTTTATACGATACCTGCTGCAGGTGGAGTGCCCCTGCGACTAACCCAGCACGGTTTTCCCGACCGCGTGGTGGATTGGACACCCGATGGAAAATCTGTTCTCTTTGCATCCGGACGTGAGAGCGGTAGAAACCGTTTCAATCAGTTCTATACCATACCAGCCACAGGAGGTATGGCTACCAAACTTCCCTTCGCCTACGCGGAATTCGGTGCCTACTCACCCGATGGAAAACAAATGGCAGTGACCTTCATATCCCAGGCTTTCCGCAACTGGAAAAGATATCGGGGAGGGTGGAAAGCCAACATTCATCTCTTCAATTTTGCGAATAATACTTCAGAAGACATCTCTGCAACCGAAACGGCCGGTAACGAATTCCCAATGTGGCACGATACTGAAATTTATTTCTTATCTGACCGTGGAGCAGAACAACGCATGAATCTCTGGAGCTATGACCTAAGCAGTAAAAAATATGTACAGCTCACAAACTACAAGGACTATGATATCCATTTTCCCTCTGCCGGTCCGGAGGATATCGTTTATGAAGAAGCAGGCAAATTATGGCTCTGGTCCTTCTCTACCAAACAGGCCAGGTCCATCCCTGTAAATGTAGTAACCGACAAAGCAACCCTGAAGCCCAAACAGGTTACCGCAGAAAAGTATGTACAGCATACATCTATTAGTCCGGACGGAAACCGGGTTTTGCTGGAGGCCCGAGGCGATATCTTCTCGCTTCCTGCCGAGAATGGTCCGGTCAAGAACCTCACCCGCAGCACAGGGATCGCAGAACGCTACCCCGCCTGGTCGCCTGACGGAAGATCCATGGCATACTGGAGCGATGCAACCGGCGAATATGAATTGTGGATTGCATCGGTTGTACCCGGTGCTGCGCCCCGCAGGCTCACCAATTACGGAAAAGGATTTTATTATAACCTGTACTGGTCGCCCGACAGTAAAAAACTCATCTTCATAGATCAGGCCATGAAAATAAAAATGGTGGATGCTGCCTCCGGTACAACCACCGAAATGGACCAGGCCCTGCGCTTCATGCATGGAGGCTGTGAAGGTTTCTCCGGATCCTGGTCGTCCGACAGTCGCTGGTTCACCTATAACCGCGACCTGGACAACTATCACAATGCCGTTTATATCTATGATACACAGAATAAAAAACTACAACAGGTTACCGATGGGTATTTCAATTGCAGTAATCCTTGTTTCGATATGGAGGGAAAATACCTTTTCCTGACCACCAACCAGTCTTTTTCTCCGTACTACAGCGATATTGACAACTCATTCATCTATGCCAATTCCACCCAGCTGGCAGCAATTACCTTGAAGAAAAGTACAGCTTCCGTACTGGCACCAAAAAATGATACGGTCACACTAAAAGCGGATGAAGTAAGGAATGACGAGAAAAAAGAAGAGAAAAAAAAGGATAGTGTGGCAAAAAAATCCACGGTTGCCGCTGTTGATATTGACTTTGATGGTATCCAGGAAAGAATGGTGATCCTGCCACCAGCTCCCGGTAACTACCGGAATATATCGGCAGCTAAAGGAAAGATCATCTACCAGAAATTCCCCTTATCCGGCAGTTCACCCGAGGACAAGGCATCACTCCGGTATTTTGACCTTGACAAACGCGAAGAAAAGACCATACTGGACAACGTGGACGATTATACCCTGAGCGCGAATGCGCAAAAGATACTGGTGAGCCGGGGTACTTCCTTTGCCGTAACCGGTACAGGAGAGGGACAGAAATTCGAAAAACCCCTGCGCTTAAATGAAATGGAAATGACCATTGATCCCATGGCCGAATGGAAACAAGTCTTCAACGATGCCTGGCGCATGGAGCGTGATTATTTCTACGATCCCGGCATGCACGGGGTGAACTGGAATACGGTTAGGGAAAGATATTCGAAGATGCTGGAAGGAGCGGTTACGAGGGAGGAGGTGGATTTTATTATCGGTGAAATGATAGGTGAGCTCAATGCCTCCCATACTTATCACGGGGGCGGCGATGTGGAGAATACCAGGAGCAAGAATGTAGGATACCTGGGTATTGACTGGGATGCATCCGGCAATTACTACAGGGTAAAAAAGATCATCCGCGGTGCAACCTGGGATGTGGCCACACGCTCCCCACTCGATATGCCGGGTATTGATATAAAAGAAGGCAGTTATATTCTGGCTGTGAACGGATCACCGGTATCCACGGCTGCGGAACCCTATGCGTATTTCCAGGGACTTGCCAAAAAGACTGTTGAACTTACCTATAACTCCACCCCTTCTTTCACTGGTGCGAAAACTGCCCTGGTGGAAACCATGGACAATGAATATACCCTTCGTTACCTGGCCTGGGTGGAAGCTAACCGTAAACGCGTGGACGAAGCTACCAACGGGGAAGCCGGTTATGTATATGTGCCGAGTACGGGTCAGGACGGGCAGGAGGAACTGATCCGCCAGTTCAATGCACAATGGAACAAGAAGGCACTGGTAATCGATGAGCGCTTCAACAGCGGCGGGCAGATCCCCGACCGTTTCATTGAAGTACTCAACCGTACACCGCTTGCCTATTTTGCCACCCGTGATGGTGCAACCTGGCCCTGGCCACCCTATGCCCATTTCGGACCCAAAGTGATGCTCATTAACGGATGGAGCGGTTCGGGCGGTGATGCCTTTCCCGATTATTTCCGTAAGAAAGGATTGGGTCCCCTGATTGGTGCAAGAACATGGGGCGGACTAATAGGCATCAGTGGTATGCCCAACCTGATTGATGGAGGAACTATAACCGCTCCCACTTTCCGGATGTATAATCCGGATGGCACCTGGTTCAAAGAAGGACATGGCGTTGACCCGGATATTGCCGTACCGGAAGACCTGGGTTCTATGGCAAGGGGTATGGATCCGCAATTGGAAAGAGCCATTGTGGAGATCAAGGCTGAACTGAAGAATAAAGGATACCATGCACCCCAGCAACCAGGGTATGAGAAGCGGAATTGATGGGTAGATTGCAGATGGGCCGATACAAACCCATGCCCCTTACTGATCACGATAACGATTGGTAAAGGACCTCAGCGTGCCATTGTCCGGTTAATTATTGTATGTCAGGTTTTTTATAACGCCTTGCAGTATGCTTATTGATATTTGCTTTGTACCCTGTTACAATAAAAATTATTAGTACAAAAGATTTAACTGGTAAACTCACAAAGACCCTGGCAGCAACTTCGCAAGGCCTGGCTTTCAGCCAGCCAATGTGCTCCCTCAAATAACCCGTAAGCCAACTGCAACAATCCGTGATGGCCGTCTGGTCTTCAACCAATTGCGATGACAGTACTGGTATAACCTGAATTTTTAGTTCAGTTTATCTGCACAACACATTAATAATCATTAAATAATTTTCCGGATCTTTCTTTTTTCAGGGAATGGTCTAAAAGGGTTCAGGGTGTGTTCTA
>JANYAL010000389.1 GCA_025361325.1 Bacteroidota bacterium | reverse complement strand
GCCCTCTCAGGGCTTTTGAACTTTCCTCAATGAGTATGTCGAAGCTTCCCCAGCGGGTCTTTGATCCAGGCATGGGGGTATTCTTTATCCAGTTTCCATTGGCATACAAATAAAAGTTATCTGCAGGCCGAACGGAGAGGTCCAAATTGGCGGGATCGATGAATTTACCAGTCTTTTGTGAAAAAGAGTCTGCGGGTAATAAATACAGGAGGCTGATCGCAAGGATCCTGAGTGCTGTTTTCTTCATGCTTGATTTTTTTGAAGTAAATGTAAATAACAACTGTCAAAACTCAGGTATAAAATGTGACAGGCGGAAAACAGGCACAAATGCGGTGAAAAATCAAAAAAGGATTCGAATAGCACTGATTAAAACAGGACGAAAGCTGGAGCGGCAAACGGGGCTCGAACCCGCCACCTCCAGTTTGGGAAACTGGTGCTCTACCAGATGAGCTATTGCCGCATAGTCTAAAATTAGAAATTATTAAGTAATAATTTAGAATTACAGCAATAAAAGTATTTAAACCTTTTTTATTGATTGACGGGTAACCTGTTCACCAACCAACTCTCTTTTACCGGGATGATCCATTTTTCGTCGAGTTCTTTTTTTGTGAGCACAGTATTATTGAAATAGAGCGTATCCCCATTGATGAAGTTATTCTCCACTGCATAATCCAGCTGGCTCAAGGGCAACAGCTGGATCTTATCATGTATGATGAAGGCCAGGTTGAGCCGGTCAAGCAGGCTCACCCCGTATCGCTGTTCCAGCGACTGGATGAAGTGTACCGAACTGTCGGTACTGCAACCTCCAACGCCGGTAGCCGTTTCATCAGCCATGATTACGATGAACTGCCCGAAGAAAAGATTCGCAAAAGCCTTTACCTGGGCCCCATGACTTTTCCAGCGCTGCGTGAATTGCTGTAACAGGCCTTCCATTTCCAGTGCCTCGCTGACCAGGAAGAGACGGCTACTCTGGTAAATCCATACCCGGGAAGAGGCGTTGAAACCGGAGGGAAGGTGGGCGTGGTATTTGAGGTCCATGTTGTAAGTTATGCGTTATGACTAATGAGTTATGGGTTTATTGAAAGCTGCAAGAAAAAAGATTCAAGCTACAAGCCACAAGGGAAAAACATGTTAGGAAGAAGCGTTTCTACATTACGGAGCACTTCATGCCCGCGGCTAATCCTATTCCATCGACGCCTCCACCAGTTCGGCTATATCCATCACCTGAATACTGTCTTCCTGATCACTGTTCTTCACCCCGTCGGTCATCATGGTATTGCAGAAGGGGCAGGCAGCAGCAATCACCGTTGCACCGGTTGCCAGCGCTTCCCGGGTCCGCTCTATATTTATCCTTTCGGTACCCTTTTCTTCTTCCTTGAACATCTGTGCACCACCGGCACCGCAGCAGAGGCCATTACTTCGGCAGCGTTTCATTTCCACGAGTTCGGCATCCAGTGCTTCCAATACTTTACGGGGGGCCTCATAGATTCCATTGGCCCTGCCGAGGTAACAGCTATCGTGGTAGGTGATCCGCTTTCCCTGGAAGGATCCACCTTCCCTGATAACGATCTTACCTTCATTGATGAGTTCTTTCAACAACACGGTATGATGGATCACTTCATAATTTCCGCCCAGCGCGGGATATTCATTTTTCAGGGTATTGAAGCAGTGGGGGCAGGCGGTTACGATCTTCTTAATGCCATAGCCGTTTAGTACCTGTATGTTCTGGTAGGCCATCATCTGGAATATGAACTCATTGCCGGCACGACGGGCGGGGTCGCCGGTGCACATCTCTTCCTTGCCAAGTATGGCATAGCTGATCCCTGCTTTGCCCAGAATAGAAGCAAATGCACGGGTGATCTTCTGCGCCCGCTGGTCGAAGCTGCCGGCACAGCCCACCCAGAAAAGTATATCGGGTGCCTCACCAGCCGCAGTCATATCTGCAATCGTTCTTACCTGCATGTATTATTAATTTTCGGTTGAAGATCGGTCATTCACCATGCAAATGTACTGTCAATAAAATTACGGCATTAGGTCTTATCCAGGAAACTATTCTCTTGCTGACGCATAAATAGAAGCATCTCAGATTGAGCATTTTGAATACCTTCGCAGCAGTTATTGATCTTGAAGAAACTATTACATACCATCATCAATTGGGAAGCCTGGCCTTTTAAGCTGATCTATGCACCCATTACCCCGGTCTGGCTCTGGTATATTATGCGTTCCGGAGCTGTTTGGTTCTTCACGCCCAGCAATCCCAAGCTTACTTTCGGAGGCATGGAGGGAGAGCCCAAAAAAGAGATGTACGACCTGCTGCCAAAAGCATTATATCCCACCACTTTTAACGTAAAGCCCGGATCAGATTTTAAGGAAGTGCTGCACCAGCTGAACCAGAGCGGGATCGAATACCCGCTTATCGTAAAACCCGAGATCGGGGGGCAGGGTATTCTTTTAAGGAAGGTAGATAAGGAGGAGGAATTATTGCATTACCATTCCAAACTGCCTTTCGAATACATTGTTCAGCGTATGGTCCATTATCCCATGGAAGTAAGCATATTCTATATCCGTCATCCGCTTGAACCCAGGGGTACCATAACGGGTTTTCTGCACAAGATCCCCCTCCAGGTGACCGGCGACGGTAAACATACCCTGGCCGAACTCATTCAATATCATCCCAAGGGAAAGAAAAGGGTGGGGGAACTGCACAGCAAACATAAGGAAAAGTGGGATGAGGTTATACCCAGGGGCGAAAGATATGTGCTCAGCCATGCGGCCAATCATAACCGGGGGGCTCATTTCATAGACCTGAAAGAACATATTGATGACCAATTGGTGAGCATCTTTGATGCCATCAGTCACCAGGTGAACGATTTCTTTTACGGTCGGTATGATATCATGTGCACCAATGTGGAAGACCTTCGTAACGGAAAGAACTTTTCCATACTGGAATTTAATGGATGCGGGGCCGAGCCCAATCATTTTTACGACACCGGGTATACCCTTGCTGGTGCCTGGCGGGAAATACTGAAACACTGGAAGGCCTTGTACAAAATAAGCCGGTATAACCGGAAACAGGGCATTGCACCCTGGCCCACACAGAAGGGCCGCAGGTTCTTACGGGACGCCAAACAGCTGCAACGTAAAATGAAACGGGTGGACGCTTCCGTATAACGGGCGCTTACCCTTCC
>JANYAL010000386.1 GCA_025361325.1 Bacteroidota bacterium | reverse complement strand
CACGATCGCGCGGATCTCTGGTCTCCGATAGAGAAGGGGCTGCCAAGCAACTTCGGTTTTCCGCTCGCCGTAAGCGCCTCGGGCGACATGTTCGTCGTCCCGCTAAGCATGGACGAGGCCCGGTTTACCGATGGCGGGCTGTGCGTTTACCGCTCGCGCGATGGCGGCGACAGCTGGCAAAACTCCAGCTCCGGGCTTCCGCAGCAGGGCGAATATGTCGGCGTGCTGCGCGACGCGCTTACGGTTGATCCGCTCTCCCCGGCAGGCGTCTATCTCGGAACCACAACGGGTGACGTGTTCCATTCCGCGGACGATGGCGACAACTGGTTGGCACTGCCCGGCCGGCTGCCGAGAATTACCACGGTGAAGACGGTGGCGCTGGATGACTGAGGTACCGGTCGAGGTAACCATTCCCGCCCTGCTGGCTGATTGTACTGGCGCCCTGCTTCCTCCGGGTATGCTGCTGGTTGTATTTCATGGCCCGCTTAATTGCCTTCAGGTCGAAGCCGTCATGGTCCGGGAAATACTGGTCCTCACTGGATATGACCGCGAGTTTGATATACGGGCTCATATTGCGCAGCGAAACATAATCCCGGCCCAGGCCATTGCCCTCCACCAGGCTGCCTATCTGCGTGATCGTTATGGGCGGGTTGAAGAATATGCCGAAAAGGAGATACAGGAAGGATACAATATACCCGGTGATGAAGATCTCGCGCAGCACCAGGGCGGTCTTATGTATGAATGCAATATGCCGCAGCCAGACGTAATACACGACGCCGGTCAGTGCGCCCACACCCAGTACGATCAGCATCTTGGTACGCAGGTCGGCCACAATAAAATCGGTAACGGAGAACTTTTCCCAGATGAAATAGAGGAACCAGGCCATGTGTACCACAAAGACCCAGAAGAATATCTTCTTTGCCCATCTCCATACCGATGCTGCTTTTTTATTACTCATGGAACAAATGATACCTGCAGAAGAAAGAACCTATTTCTTAAAAATGGTATAAATAAGACCGGTCAGCAGCACACCACCAAAACCCAGGTATAACAGTCCCGATAGCTTGTTGATCAGTAAAATGTTCCTGTCGCTTAGTTTTTTACCCAGTGAACCCGCCCCCAGTACCTTACCGATATCGGCCAGCATGTTCATGGCCAGGCAGGTACAGAAAATAATGATCCGGCTCTCGAGCGAATACACCGATGCCAGCGAAGCCGCCATCAGCACCCAGAAAGAGATCACGCCCGGGTTCAGGGTATTGATGATGAAGCCCGAGCTGAATATGGCAAAGTAATTGGTCTTCTTACCCGCCGGCGTGATGATATCGCCCGCGATATTCACCGGCTCCTGCGATGCCCGTGGTGTGATCTTCTTAAAAAAAGTATAATAGACGCCCATCCCGATCAGGAAAGAACAACCCCCGATGCCGATAGGCACTTTGAAATGCAGCAATGATTTTATACCCTCGCTGAAGGAATTACTGAGGACCACCCAGATGATATCGCTTAGCCATACCCCGGCTACAAAGATGAATCCCCCGCGCCTGCCGTGATTGATGCTCTGTTTGATAATGGTGAATATCACCGGCCCCACCGAAAAGATCAGTAACAAACTTATGGCAAGTCCCTTTACAAAAGCAGCGATCATCCGTTAAAAATAAGATAAGAAAATAATATGGCGGATACCTTTTTTGATGCCCCCGGATGGCCGGGTCCTAATTACAATTCCTTTAACTTTTTTGATACAATCAACACCCCTGCCCGGCGTTTGAACAGTAGCAGGTCCTTTCAGTTTCCGGTACCTGTTCCGGCCAGTTCTACACTGCTTTCAACACCAACCAAAAACCAGGCATACTAAATGAAAGCACCCGGAAAAAGAATATGCATCATGTTCCTGCCGGCCATACTGGCCACGTCGGTCAGCCAGGCACAGTTCTATAACGATATGAGTGTGGGCCTTGCCGTGGGCGCCTATGTGTACCAGGGCGATCTGACCCCGGAACAACTGGGTTCCTTCCGCACCATGACCCCCGGGATAAGCGTGTATGCGAAAAAGCCACTGAACGCTTTCCTGTCTGCCCGGTTCAATATACACATTGCCTCCCTGCAGGGCGACGACAGCAAATATTCTTCTCCGGCCTACCGGAAGCAGCGCAATTTCGCTTTCTCCACACCCCTGAAGGAATTCTCATTGCAGTTGGCCTGGGATATACGGGGACTGAATTATGATGACCATGGCCTCAGGCCCTACCTCTTCTCCGGTGCAGGAATCTCTTTTGTGAATATCCGGAAAGATTACAGCCGGATGAATGCACCCTATTTCAGTGAGAACCCGGCTATATTTACCGGGCTGGCTGCAGACAACGCCACCCGGCTGCCCCGCAGGCTGTTTAGTTTACCCGTTGGGGTAGGACTGGAATACCCGGTCTCCGACAGGATCTCCCTGAACCTGGAGAGCGCGTACCGGTTCATCTTCACCGATTACCTCGACGGATTCAGTAAGTCGGCCGACC